>NZ_JBFULS010000035.1:0-52759 GCF_054049775.1 Methylobacterium sp. P5_C11
GATCCGGTCGCGCCGCTCGGTCAGGATCTTGTGCGGGTAGCGATCCGGTCGCGCCTCCCAGACGGGATCTTGTGCGGGTAGCACTGGTGGCCGACGTCCCAGACGATCCGGTCGTCGGGCGTGTCGAACACGTGGTGCAGCGCAACCGTCAGCTCGACCACCCCGAGACCCGAGCCCAGATGGCCGCCGGTGATCGACACCGCGTCGATCATCTCGGCCCGGACCGCCTCCGCAACCGCCGGAAGATCCGACTCCGGCAAACGCCGCAACGCCGCCGGATTCGGGACACGATCGAGAAGCGCACTCTGCTCGGGGGTAATTGCCACGGCATCAACCTCTAACGGATGGGATCGGTTTGATCGCCGAGCCTCAGGACATGTCGAGTGGGGCAACGCCCTCGGGGCGCCCGTCGGAGCCCAGCGTGATCCGCTGGATCCGCGCCTCGGCCCGCTTGAGGAGCGCCTCGCAATGCTTCTTCAGCACCTCG
Organism: Methylobacterium sp. P5_C11; assembly: GCF_054049775.1. NCBI lineage: Bacteria > Pseudomonadati > Pseudomonadota > Alphaproteobacteria > Hyphomicrobiales > Methylobacteriaceae > Methylobacterium > Methylobacterium sp. P5_C11. Next base: position 488 of record NZ_JBFULS010000035.1, read on the forward strand.
CCGCGCTCGTAGATCGCCACCGACTCGTCGAGCGGCACGTCGCCGCGCTCGAGCCGGCGGACGATTTCCTCGAGCTGTTCCAGCGCCTTCTCGAAGGGCAGGTCGCCGGCGGCGGGGGCCACCTCGGGTCTGCTCGCACTCATCCCAGATACTTCCTTTGGGGGTGGTTGTACGGCGCGAAACCCGGTGCCCACAACCCGGGAGCCCGCCCGGCCGGCCGGATCCGCATCGTTTTGGCGCCGGGCGGCGGCGTTTGCGCCACACTCGGCCGCAGGTCGCGGAATGCGGGCACCCCCGTAACGCCGTCGGCTCCGGGACCGTTCATGCGAGCGCCAAGCTGAACGGCGTGCCTTCGAACGCGTCGGCGCCGCGGCCGATGCGCGCGATCGCCGCGACCATGCGGCCGTCGCGTCCGAGCATGCGGTCGGCGATGGCTACGAAGAGGGGGTTGGGGGTCGCCGAGGGCGAGGCGGCCCGCAGCGCGTCAGCGATGGTCGCCTCATCCCGCTCCGGCGCCAGCGCGCAGGCCGCGATGTAGGCCGCCGCGGTGGAGCGGCTGATCCCGGCGTAGCAGTGAATCACGAGAGGCTTCTCCCGCGGCCAGGCGCGGATGAAGTCGAGCATGCGGGCCACATGTTCTTCAGCTGGCAAAACATGGCCGTCCCGCGCGCTCGCGATGTCGCTGACCCCGATAACCGCGTGGTTCCCGGCGTCGATCACGGCCGGCCGCTCCAGCGGCGTGCCGACATTGATGAGCGTGAGCACGTGGCTCGCGCCGGTGGCGGCGACGGTCTCGGGCAGGCGCGAGAGCGGGCAGACGTGGAGGCTGGGCATGGTGGGCGCGCCAGTGACCTGTGATCGTGACGGATCGAGGGCGGAGTTCGTCAGTCCGGGCACAGCGCGCGAAACCGCGCGAGGAACCGCATCCCGGCCTCGGCGGTCGGCCACGGCTCGGCGAGGGCCAGGACCGGTTCGGGCAGGACGATCGAAGAGCCGAAATAGCGCTCGGCCTCGTCCTGCGCGAACCCGGCGAGGCGGATGGCCTCCACGTGGGCGGCGATCCGGTCGGCCCGCTTCACGAGGCGGGCGAGCGCCGGCGTCGGGGCGGCCAGGCCGAAGCGGCGGCGGACCGCGGCCAGCAGGCGCAGTTCGATGCCGCGATAGGCATCCCCGATGGCGACCTTCAGCGGCGAGACGATGTCGCCGACCACGTATTCCGGTGCGTCGTGCAGCAGCAGCTCCAGCCCCTCGGAATCGGTGCAGGCGACGTCGAGGTGGCGGCCCACCGCCTCGACCAGCAGGCTGTGCTGGGCGACCGAGAAGACGTGCGGCCCGTGGGTCTGGCCGTTCCAGCGGGCGACCCGGGCGAGGCCGTGGGCGATGTCGGCGATCTCGATGTCACCGGGCGCCGGGTCGAGGAGGTCGAGGCGCCGGCCGGAGAGCATGCGCTGCCAGGCGCGGGGCGCCTCGCTCACCGGGATCGTCCGTGTTCGGCGCAGGGTCCGTGCCGGTGGCAGCCGACGAGGTGGTCGTTGACCATGCCGACCGCCTGCATGAAGGCGTGCACGATGGTCGGCCCGCAGAAGGAGAACCCCTCCGCCTTCAGGGCCTTGCCGATCGCCCGGGAGACAGGCGTCTCGGTGGCGATCTCCGCACGGGTTCGGGCGGTGCCCTGGATCGGCCGGCCGTCGACGAAATCCCAAAGGAAGCGCGAGAAGCCGGGACCCCGCTCCTCGATCCGCAGCCATGCCCGCGCGCCCGCAACGGTCCCCTGGATCTTGGCGCGGTTCCGGATGATGCGGGCGTCGCCCATCAGCCTGGCCACGTCGTCCTCGGTGAAGCGCGCGATCCGCTCCGGATCGAAGCCCGCGAAGGCGTCGCGAAAGCCCTCGCGCCGGCGCAGGATGGTGATCCAGGACAGGCCGGCCTGGAAGCCGTCGAGGATCAGCTTCTCGTAGAGGGCGCGGCCGTCATGCTCGGGAACGCCCCATTCGGTGTCGTGATAGGCGACGTAGAGCGGGTCGAGGCCAGCCCACCAGCAACGCGGGCAGCCATCGGAGTGATCGATCAGGCCGGTCTCGGACATCTGCACGGTGTAACGAGAACAGGAGCGGAACGCCATCGGTCGAAGGCCGTCATCGCGACAGACGCCGCGAGCCGGCGGTCGCTCAGTACGTCCGCTCGCCGAGGCTCCCCCCGAGGCGTGGAGGAGGAATTCCGCGGCGGCCGGTGCCGCTCGCGTTACGCCGTCGCCTTGGACCGTGCGGTAAGCTTGTTCCCATCCGGATCGCGAAGATAGGCGACGAAAGACCCGTTGGGACGCTCGGCGGGCGGGCTCTCGATCGCGGTGCCGCCATGCGCGGTCCCGGCCGCGTGCCACGCCAGGACGTGGTCTCGGCTCGCTGCGGCGATCCCGATCGTCCCGCCGTTGGCCGCGGTCGCGGGCTTGCCGTCGATCGGCGTCGTGATCATCAGCCGACCGCCCTCGTGCGTGTAGATCAGCCTGCCTCTCGCATCCATCTTGCCGGGCCTGCCACCCAACGCGGCGAAGGTGGCGTCGTAGAAATCCCGGGCGCGCTCCAGGTCGTTGCTGCCGATCATGACGTGGGTGAACATGCTTCCTCTCCGGAACGAGGGGGTGAAGGGACGGCCACGATCGCGCGCTCGGACGAGCGGCCGAACCCGCCTTCGCTTCGCCCGGTGCGCGCCCGGTCGACCGTACGCGCGCCGGGCGAACCGGTCGGTCTCGGATGTTGGGAGAGCCTTCCCGAGTGCCCCAACCCATTGAGCCCGCCGGGGTGGATACGCCGCAGGACGCGGCGCGATCCGAACTCAGTCTGCCGCACGCGCCGCCGCTGCGTCCGGCATCGCGAAGCTCGCGCAGCCGGGCCGTTCCAGCGTCACGGGTTGATCGCCCGCCCGCGGCGTCTCTCCGGCCGCCAGCGCGTCGCCGAGGCGGTCGAGGCGGACCGTGGCGAGGCCGCGCGACCCCGCCGCGCTGCCCGTGGTACCGATCACCTTGCCGCCGGCCGTGATCTCGGTTCCAGGCGCGGGCGCGGCATCCGCGTAGGCGGCGGCCAGGATCCGGGTCCGGGCGGTGCCCCGGTGCTGCATGCGCGAGACCACCTCCTGGCCGACATAACAGCCCTTCCGGAAATCGACGCCGCCGAGCTGGTCCATCAGCGCCTCGTGCGGGAACGCGTCGCCGAAGGCGTAGTCGCGCCCGCCCTCCGGCACCCCGAGGGCGATGCGGTGGGCATGATAGCCGGCCGCGTCGCCGTCGGCCGAGAAGGCGCCCTCGGCGGCGTACAGGCGGGCGCCGAGATCGACCTGCCGGGAATCGGCCAGGGCCTCGGCGGCGGGCGGCACGGCGCCAGCCCAGGCGGCTGCCACCGCCACGGTCGGGTCGGCGGCGATCGTCGCCTGCGCGCGCAGCCGGTAGAGGGTGAGGCGCTTGGCGAGGTCGGCCGCCCGGTCGGCGCGCACGTCGAGCCGGAATCCGTCCGGGATCCGCGAGACCAGGAAGTCGAACAGGATTTTGCCCTGGGGGCTCAGCAGGGCGCCGAGGCGTGCCTCGCCGGGCTGGAGCGTCTCGACGTTGCAGGTCAGGACGCCCTGGAGCAGCGTCGTGGCGTCCGGTCCGGTGACGGTGACCAGGGCGCGGTCCGGCAGCAGGGCGACGGGCATAAGCGGGTGTTCCTCGGGCGGCGGATGGTCCGGTGGACCGAACCGCGTGCCCGGGACGTAGTCGCTGGCCGCCCGCGTCTCAACCGTCCGCGTTCACGCGCTCAATGCTGGAGGGTCGTGGTGAAGGCGCCCCCGCGGATGCGCTCCGGGAATCCTTCCGCGTAACGGGCCGTCGCTTCCTCACCGTACGTGGTCACGAGTTCCTGAAAAGCCGCGAACAGGGCGGCCTGGGCCATGCAGTCACCGTCAAGTCCATCGAGGCAGCCTTCCGCGAACGCTTCCGAGACGTAACTCAGCGCGACGCGTTTCTCCTCGACATCGACCTCGACGGGGGCGGTGTGAGAGATGTGCTGCATGGCCCGATACTTCCATTGCGCCGGGCACAAGACCCGGCGGACACAACGGATGATAGGCGGGTCCCGGCGCCTCGGCCAGCCGGGAATTTCGGATCGGTTAACGCGGGCGCTCAAATACGACGCTTCCCCGGCATCCCCGACAGGTGTGTCGCGCCTGCATCACCCTCCGAAACGGCCGGCCAGGGCATGCGACAGCCGGTCGCCCTCGGCGACGTACCGGGCGGCCGCCTCGTGGGCGGCCGGGGTGCAGACCCGATAGGTCAGCGCGTAGCCGCGATAGCCGCGGTTGTAGGCGCCGGCCAGACGGTCGCGGCGGACGGGCGTCACGCCCTCGGATTCGATCAGCGCCTTCATGCGGGCCGGCCAGTCCGCGGCATCGGGGGCGCCGCACAGGCCGCGCAGGAAGGCCAGGGCTCCGATGATCTCCGACATGCGCATCAGGTCGCGATCGTAGGGCGCGGGCACGTCCGCGGCGGTGTTCGCCTCCTTGGAGGTTTCCTTCGGCGTTTCCTTGGCGGCGGGCGTGGCGGCGCGCCCCGACCGCTGCTGCGCCAGGGCCGGCGCGCAGACCGGCCCGGACAGGATCGCCAGCAGGCACAGGACCGTCCCCGGGCGCCTCACGCCGTCGCCTCCCCGCCCCGCATGGGCACGCGATCCTCTCCCCGTGCCGCCCCGTGCGCCTCCACCCGCGCGAAGGCCTCGCGCAGGGTTTCGACCAGTCCGGGCGTGGTCGGAAGGACGGCGACCTCCGCCAGCGTGGCCCATCGGGTTCCGAGGGCCTCGGGGCCGGCCACGGGCTCGCCGCCGTGCCAGAGGGCGGCATGCGGGTGGACGACGTAGTGATGACGGGCGCGGCCGGCCTCGTCCCGGACGATGATCTCGGTGGGTGCGAGCACGCCGACCACGTCGGCGGTCAGGCCGACCTCCTCGGACAATTCGCGCAGGGCCGCCGCGGCCAAGGACTCGCCCGCCTCCACGAGACCGCCCGGCAGCGTCCAGACGCCGCGCATCGGCTCGTTGGCCCGCGCCGCCAGCAGGACGCAGTCGTCCCGGATCACCGCGATCGATGCACCCACGAAGGGCCGGGCCGGGAACAGGCGGCCGTCGGCGTCCGACGCCGCCGCGGTCACGGCGTGCCCCCATCGGGGGCGACCACGGCCACCCGCCCGTCGGCGAGGCCGACGAGGAGCCGTTCCGTCGCGCCCTCGCCGAGCACCACGATGCCGGTCTCGGCGGGGGCCGGGAGCGTCACGCGCAACCGCTCGTGCAGGCCGCCCTTGGCCGCCACGACGGCGATCTCGGGGCGACCCGCCACCGGGAGCACGAGTTCGGGGCCGCCCCAGGCGACCGCGACGGCGAGATCCGAGTCGCCCTCGCCGGCGGCGTAGCCTGCGGCCTCGCCGGCAGGCTCGATCCTGTCGGGGTGCAGCGTCCAGAGTTGCAGTCTGCCGCGGCCGCTGACCGTCGCGGCCTGGAGGTCTCCCGACCCGGAGAAATCGGCGATGCCCGCGATCTTCAGGGGTGGGCCGGGCTGGGGCGGCGTGCGGGCCGTGACCGACCAGGGCGTGCCGGGATCGTCCGTGGGCCGGTCGATCAGCACGAGGCCGCCGGCCTCCGTACCGGACAGCGTGGCCGCCAGGAGCGCCGGACGACCCGCGAGGCGCAGCAGGCGCGGCCGCAGGGGCGCGAAGACCGCCTCGCCTCCCGCCGGCACCGTCACGGTCGTTACCGGGACGGGCTTCGGATCGGTGCTGACCGCCATCGGCTGGCGCTCGCGGATGGTCAGGACGGCCGCGGCCGCGCCGCCGTCGGGGGCGCGGGTGCGCCCGGTGAGATAGGCGCTCAAGGGGCCTGAGAGAGCCCGGCGCGAGCCCGGCAGGGCGCCGCGGGGCGTCTCGGCCGCGGTCAGTCCCTCCACCGCCTCCGGCCCGATCGGCCGGACGGTGACGCGGCCCTCCGCGAGGGCCAGCACGGCACCGCCCTCGTCGCCCCAGACCACGGCGATCGGCGCGCTCTCCTCGTCGCCGGCCTGCCGACCGATCTTCGCGCCTGTGATCGGCAGGAGCCCGGAGGTCGCCACCGAGACCGCAGCCTCGCTGCGGGAGCCGCGCAGCGCCCGCACCTTGAAGGGCAGGTCGAGGATCCGGATCCCGGGCTCCGCCCGCGCGTGCGCCACCGGTGCCAAGCACAGCACCAAGCCCAGCAGGATCCCGAGACGGCGCCGGTCCGGCACCGGATGCCGGGCCGTGGCCGTCGCGACCGAGGCGGCACGCGGTCTGGTCAAACGTGCTGGCCGCCGTTGATGTGGAGTTCGGCCCCGTTCACGTAGGACGAGGCGTCGGTGCACAGGAAGTAGATCGCCTTGGCGACCTCGTCCGGGGTGCCGAGCCGGCGCTGCGGGATCTGCTCCACGAGCTTCTCGGTGCCCGGCGACAGGATGGAGGTGTCGATCTCGCCGGGGGAGATCGCGTTCACCCGCACGCCCAGCGGCCCGAAATCGGCGGCCATCTCGCGGGTCAGGCCGGCGAGGGCGGCCTTGGAGGTGCCGTAGGCGGCGCCCGCGAAGGGGTGGACGCGCGATCCCGCGATCGAGGTCACGTTGACGATCGAGCCCTTGGCCCGGGCGAGCTCGTCGCGCAGGCCGCGGGCCAGAAGGATCGTGGCGAAGAGGTTGACCTGGAACACCCGCTGCCACGCGTCGAACTCCGTGGCCAGGGCGCCGAGGCGCTCGCCGTCCGGTCCCTTCGGCGAGATGCCGGCATTGTTGACGAGCGCGTGCAGGACCCCGCCCTCGGCGGCGAGCCGGCCCCGGACCTCCTCGACGGCGCGGATCGTGTCCTGCGCGTCCGCGAGATCGACCTGCAGGTGGTCCTCGGGACCCATTTCCCAGGGACAGTTCTCCGGGAAGGCGTGGCGCGAGCAGGTGATCACCCGCCAGCCCGCGGCCGAGAAGCGCTTGACGGTGGCGTGACCGATGCCCCGGCTCGCGCCCGTGAGCAGCATGATGCGCCGGCGTTCGTTGACGGGGAGGGCCAAAGCCGTAAGCCTCGCTGGCGTTGGAAAGTGCGGCCCGGTCGGGCGCGGAGCGTGCCGGTGAGCCACAACGGTCTAGGCGCACGGGCACCGGAAATCCAGAGCACGCCGCGTGCCGGGGACGACGCTGGGGAGTGGAAACACATGGGCGGTGAGCAGGCCAGCGCGGAGCGCATGCCGGAAATTCCGGCCGACAGCCTTTCCGAGGCGCAGGCCGCGGCCGCGGCGGCCTTCCAGGCCGAGCGCGGCGTTCCGGTCTTCGGACCGTTCGTGCCGCTGCTGCGCAGCCCGGAGCTGATGCTCTGCGCGAGCCGGATGGGGCTCTACCTGCGCTACGGCAGCGTCCTGCCGCTGCGGATCAGCGAGTTCGCGATCCTCATCGTCGCGCGGGCGTGGAGCCAGCCGGTCGAGTGGCACATCCATCACCCGATCGCCCTGAAGGCCGGCGTCGCGCCCGAAACCGCGCAGGCGCTGGCCGAGGGGCGCCGCCCCGACACGATGAGCGCCAACGAGGCGCTGGCCTACGCGTTCTCGACCGAGCTGACGCACAACCGGGCTGTGAGCGACCCGACCTATGCGGCCCTGGTGGCGCGATTCGGGGAGCAGGGGGCCATCGATCTCGCCGGCATCAACGGCTACTACGCGCTGCTCGCCATGACCATGAACGTCGCCCGCACGGCCCTGCCGGAGGGGACACCGTCGCCGCTGCCGCCGTTGGTGCGGTAGGTTTTCGCGAAGCGCCCGGACCGCCTCCCGCGCCGGCCCCCGGCCAGGCACCCGTTGGCGCGCGATCCCGGGACAGGGAATGTCGGTGACACGACGCCCTGTCCGGGAGGCGGGCGGCGCCGGCCGACGGCGATCCGGAACCCGGCACGGCACGCGACGCGGGGCGGCCCCCCTTGAACCGCACGCCCGCGCCGCTTGTGGCGCCGGCCGCTTCGGTCTAACCGTCCTCCCCGAAGCGGGCGCCCGATGCGCCGCCTGCCAACCCCCGAATACCCGGCCGGACGAGAGCCATGGTCGCCCATACCCGCGCCGATTCGGCGCCCAAGCCCACCGACCCGGCGTTGGCCGGCGCCCGGATCCTCGTCATCGAGGCGCGCTACTACGACGCCCTCGCCGACGAACTCCTCGCCGGCGCCCTGGCGGCGATCGAGGCGGCCTCCGCGCGGGCCACCGTGGTGACGGTGCCGGGCGCCCTGGAGATCCCCGCCGCGGCGGCGATCCTGCTCGACGCGGGCTCCTACGACGCCGTGGTGGCCCTGGGCTGCGTGATCCGCGGCGAGACCGGCCATTACGACATCGTGGCCGGCGAGAGCGCCCGGGCGCTCATGGACCTGTCGGTGCAGCGCCGCGTGCCCCTGGGCAACGGCATCCTCACGGTCGAGACCGAGGCGCAGGCGCTCGCCCGTGCCCGGGTCGCCGAGATGAACAAGGGCGGCGGCGCGGCCGAGGCGGCGCTCGCCGTGCTCGCCCTGAAGCGGTCCGCCGAGTCCGCCCGCCCGCGATGACGGATATCCAGATGACCGGGACCACCGACCCCCAGCCCGAAGCCGCCACCGAGCCCGCCGGCGCGACCGCCAAGATCAGCCCGCGCACCGGCGCCCGCCTCGCCGTTGTGCAGGCGCTCTACGAGATGGACATTTCCGGCAAGGGCGTCCTCGACGCCCTTGCCGAGTTCGAGGCCTTCTGGATCGGCCGGGAGATCGACGGGATCGTCCATCCCCCGGCCGAGACCGCCTTCTTCCGCGACCTGCTGCGCGGTACGGTCGAGGAGCAGCGGGCGATCGACACGAAGCTCGATCAGGCCCTCGCCCAGGGCTGGCCGCTGCGGCGCATCGAGATCGTCCTGCGGGCGATCCTGCGGGCGGGCGCCTACGAGCTGATGTTCCGCCGCGACGTCCCGGTCGCCGCGGCGATCTCGGAATATGTCGACGTGGCCCACAGCTTCTACACGGCCGACGAGCCGGGGCTCGTCAACGCCGTGCTCGACCGGCTCGCCCGGGAGGTCCGGCCGGGCGAGGTCGGGGCCGCCAAGACCTCCGGCAAGCCGGGCTCCTCGAAGCCGCTGTCCGGCAAGTCCGGCCCCGCGAATCCCCCTGCCAAGAAGGCCTGAGCCGTGGCCGGGCCGGGCCGCGCCTCCGAGGAGGGGCTGATCGCCCGCTACTTCGCGCCGCTCGCCGGGCCGGGCGCCGACGGGCTCCGCGACGACGCCGCCACCCTGACGCCCGCGCCGGGCCACGACCTCGTGCTCACCGCCGACGCCGTGGTGGCCGGGATCCACTACTTCCCCGACGACCCGCCGGCCTCGATCGCCCGCAAGGCCCTCGGCGTGAACCTCTCCGACATCGCCGCCAAGGGCGCGGTCCCGCGAGGATTCCTGCTGACCCTCGCGCTCCCCGACGACTGGACGGAGGCCTGGCTCGCCGGCTTCGCGGCCGGGCTCGGCGAGGCCGCAGCGGCCGCCGGCTGCCCGCTCCTCGGCGGCGACACGGTGCGGTCCGGCGGTCCGGCCCTGATCGGCGTGACCCTGATCGGCGAGGTGCCGACCGGCGCCATCGTGCGGCGGACCACCGCCCGGGTCGGCGACCGGATCTGCGTCACTGGCACCATCGGCGACGCGGCGCTGGGCTTGCGGCTGCGGCTGGGGCCGGACTCCCCCTGGGTCGCCGGCCTCGATCCGGCCCAGCGTGCCCTGCTCGCCGACCGCTACCTGCATCCGCGCCCGCGCCTCGCCGTTGCGGGCGCGGTCCGTCGCCACGCCTCGGCGGCGATGGACGTCTCCGACGGCCTCGCGGGCGACCTCGCCAAGATGCTGGGTGCGGGCCGCGGCGCCCGGATCACGGCGGCGTCGGTGCCGCTCTCGGAGGCCGCCCGGCGCGCCTGCGCGGCCGATCCCGCGCTGATCGACACCGTCCTGACCGGCGGCGACGATTACGAGATCCTCTGCACCGTCGCCCCGGAAAACCTCGCGGTCTTCGCGACGGAGGCGGCCAAGGCCGGGATCGCCGTCGCCGCCATCGGCACCATCACTTCAGGCGACGGCCCGCCGCGCTTCGAAATGCGCGATGGCGCCGAGCGCGTGTTCGCGGCCGGGGCCTTCAGCCACTTCTGAGGCGTGGCGCCGCCCGCACCGTAAGGCGGAGCTTCCCGGAAGGCCGATCTGGCGCCGGACCTCGTCGATCATCCCGGCGGCGACGACCGGGATCCCGCGGTTCCGGTCGGCGTCCATCCGTGCCGAGCCGGCCGGCGGATTGCGCCGGTCGCCGGGCGTCTGGGACAAGGCGCACTGCAGGCCGTTCAGCAGGTCGTCCCGGATGGCCGCCGGCTGCGCCGCGACGCGCTCGGCCATCAGGAATCCGACGGCGCCGGTCAAGAGCTCAAGGGTGGCCGCCACCTTGGCGGCTTGGTTGCTGCTCATGACGAGACTCCGTCCGAGTACAGCTAAAAATAGAATTCCTCATGGTTAATGGCTGGTTAAGCCGTCGGCGGCGCCCGGTGGGGCGACCGGGCCGGCGCTACCGGGTCCGGTTAAATGCATCATAGTGCACGATTGCCGCGAGCGGGCGCTGCCGTGTCCGGAACGACGGCCGCCCCGAACCCGAACACGCCGTTTGCGCTCACCGGCGAAGTTTGGCTATCAAGGTCTTGTTCTGGGAAGGAAAGCCCGAAACCGAGCGCCGCGTCCCATGGCCGTCGTCCGGCGGTCAAGCTCGACAATCACAAGCCCACGCCAGGCACGATAATAACAAGGACGGTCGAATGATTCCCTTGGTTCTGATCAACGTGGGCGGGCTCTGCGCCGTCGCCTACGGCATCGTCACGATCCTCGACGTGATGCGACGCGACGCCGGTACGCAACGCATGCAGGAGATCGCCGCCGCCATCGCGGAGGGCGCGCAGGCCTACCTCCGGCGGCAATACACGACCATCGGCATCGTCGGCGTGGTCCTGTTCGTGCTGCTCGCCGTGTTCCTCGGCCTCAAGGTCGCCGTCGGCTTCCTGATCGGCGCCGTGCTGTCGGGCGCGGCGGGCTTCATCGGCATGAACGTGTCGGTCCGGGCCAACGTCCGCACAGCCCAGGCCGCCTCGACCTCGCTGGGCGGCGGCCTCGACGTCGCCTTCAAATCGGGGGCGGTCACCGGCATGCTGGTGGCCGGCCTCGCGCTGCTGGGCGTGGCCCTCTACTACCTGTTCCTCACCCGCGGCGCCCATCTCGATCCCTCGAGCCGCGAGGTGATCGACGCGCTCGTGGCCCTCGGCTTCGGTGCCTCGCTGATCTCGATCTTCGCCCGTCTCGGCGGCGGCATCTTCACCAAGGGCGCGGATGTCGGCGGCGACCTCGTCGGCAAGGTCGAGGCCGGCATCCCGGAGGACGATCCGCGCAACCCCGCCACCATCGCCGACAACGTCGGCGACAATGTCGGCGACTGCGCCGGCATGGCGGCCGACCTGTTTGAGACCTACGCGGTGACGGTCGTTGCCACGATGGTGCTGGCCGCGATCTTCTTCTCCGGTCCCACCGGGAGCGGACGGGACGTGTTGGAGCCGATGATGCTGTACCCGCTGGCCATCGGGTCGGCCTGCATCCTCACCTCCATCGCCGGCACCTACGCGGTGCGGCTGGGCGCCAACCAGTCGATCATGGGCGCCCTCTACAAGGGCCTGATCGCCGCCGGCGTGCTGTCGATCGCGGCGATCGCGGCGGTCAACCTGACCCTGCTCGGCGGCTTCTCGACGAGCTTCACCACCTCGACCGGCGTGACCTTCACGTCGGGCGGGCTGTTCGGCTGCGCGGTGATCGGGCTCGCCATCACGGCGCTGATCGTCGTGATCACCGAGTACTACACGGGCACCAATTTCCGCCCGGTGAAGTCGATCGCCGACGCCTCGGTGACCGGCCACGGCACCAACGTGATCCAGGGACTCGCGATCTCGCTGGAATCGACCGCGCTCCCGGCCATCGTGATCGTGGCGGGCATCATCAGCACCTACGCGCTCGCCGGCCTGTTCGGAATCGCCATCGCCGTCACCGCCATGCTGGCGCTGGCGGGCTTCATCGTGGCGCTCGACGCCTTCGGACCCGTCACCGACAATGCCGGCGGCATCGCCGAGATGGCGGGCCTGCCCTCCGAGGTGCGCAAGTCGACCGACGCCCTCGACGCGGTCGGCAACACCACCAAGGCGGTGACCAAGGGCTACGCGATCGGCTCGGCGGGCCTCGGCGCGCTGGTGCTGTTTGCCGCCTACACGTCCGACCTGAACTACTTCATCGCCAATGCCAGCCCGACCCAATACCGGTTCTTCCAGGGCGTCAGCGTCGATTTCTCCCTGTCCAACCCCTACGTGGTGGTCGGGCTGCTGCTCGGCGGCCTGATCCCGTTCCTGTTCGCCGGCATCGCCATGACGGCGGTGGGGCGCGCGGCCGGCGCGGTGGTCGAGGAGGTGCGACGCCAGTTCCGGGAGAAGCCCGGGATCATGCAGGGCACCGACCGGCCGGATTACGGACGGGCGGTCGACATGCTGACCCGCGCGGCGATCAAGGAGATGATCGTCCCCTCGCTGTTGCCGGTCCTGTCGCCGGTGGTGCTGTTCTTCGTGATCCAGTTCATCGCCGGGAAGAACCAGGCCTTCGCCACCGTGGGCGCGAGCCTGCTCGGCGTGATCCTGACGGGCCTCTACGTGGCGATCTCGATGACCTCCGGCGGCGGCGCCTGGGACAACGCCAAGAAGTACATCGAGGACGGGCACCACGGCGGCAAGGGCTCGGACGCCCACAAGGCGGCCGTGACCGGCGACACGGTCGGCGACCCCTACAAGGACACCGCCGGTCCGGCGGTGAATCCGGCGATCAAGATCACCAACATCATCGCCCTGCTGCTGCTGGCGGTGCTGGCGCATAGCTGATCCGGGAGACCGAACTCGACCGACAGGGCCGGTCTCCCAGCGGGGCCGGCCCTTCGCGTTTCGCCATGTGTGCCCCCGCACGCGCCGGTCTGGCCCGCTGCGCCGCACCTTGGCATCGCCGCGTCGCAACGCCACCTCGGCGCCGGAACGAACCGGATGCGGCTCCCCCCGCCGCGCCAGCACGAGGTAATCCATGCCGTCCCTGCTCGACCCGATCCGTCTCGGCGCCATCGAGGCGAAGAACCGGATCTTCATGGCCCCGCTCACCCGGGGCCGCGGCACCCGCGAGCACGTGCCGACCCCCATCATGGCTGAGTATTACACCCAGCGCGCCGGCGCCGGCCTGATCCTCACCGAGGCCACCGGCATCTCTCAGGAGGGCCTCGGCTGGCCCTACGCACCAGGCATCTGGTCCGACGCGCAGGTCGACGCGTGGCGGCCGATCGTGAAGGCGGTCCACGACAAGGGCGGCAAGATCGTCTGCCAGATCTGGCACATGGGCCAACTGGTCCATCCGGACTTCCTCGGCGGCGCGAAGCCGGTCGCGGCGTCTGCCACCACGGCGCCCGACCAGGCCCACACCTATTCCGGCAAGAAGCCCTACGCGGAGGCGCGCCCCCTCGCGGTCGCCGAGATCCCGCGCCTGCTCGCCGACTACGAGCGCGCGACCGCCAACACCCTGGCGGCCGGCTTCGACGGGGTGCAGATCCACGCGGCGAACGGCTACCTGATCGACGAGTTCCTGCGCGACGGCACCAACCACCGCACCGACCAGTACGGCGGCTCCATCGAGAACCGCGTGCGGCTGCTGCGCGAGGTCACCGAGACTGTTGCGAAGGTCGCCGGACCCGAGCGCACCGGCGTTCGCCTGTCGCCGAACGGCGCGATCCAGGGCTGCAACGATTCGAACCCCGAGCCGCTGTTCGTGGCCGCCGCCCAGGCCCTCGCCGATGTCGGCGTCGCCTTCCTGGAAATGCGCGAGCCGGGACCGAACGGCACTTTCGGCAAGGCCGACCACCCGCCGATCGCCCCGGCGATGCGGCGCGTGTTCCGCAACCCGATGATCCTGAACGCCGATTACGACGGTATCAGCGGCCAGAAGATGCTGGATGCCGGCGAGGCCGATGCCATCGCGTTCGGACGGACCTTCATCGCCAATCCCGACCTCGTCGAGCGGATCGCCAAGGGCGCGCCCCTCAACAAGGACAACGCCGCCACGTGGTACAGCCAGGGTCCTGAGGGTTACGTCGACTACCCGACCCTGACGGAGTCTCGGGCCGCCTGAGACCGGCCGTCACCACCGGCCGCCGCGCGCCACGGATGGGCGCGGCGGCCATGCGCGGCCATCCCTAGGCAGGACGCTCCAGCGCGACTATGTGACAGCCGAACCATGGATGTGCCGGCACCCCACGCGCTCGCGGACTCCGAACCGGCCGACGGGCGCTGGAGCGCCGCGGAGCGGATCGCGGAATTGCGCGACCTCGCGATCCTCGATTCGGAGCCCGAGCCGCTCTACGACGACCTCGTGCGGGTCGCCGCCTACGTCTGCCGCGCGCCGGTCGCGCTGGTCAGCCTCGTGGATGCCCAGCGGCAGTGGTTCAAGTCGGAACTCGGATTGGGCAAGCGCGAACTGCCGATCAACTGCTCGGTCTGCGCCCACACGATCGAGGCGGGCGCGATGCTCGTCATCCCGGATCTCACGGCCGATCCGCGGACCGCCGAGAATCCGCTGGTGATCGGGCCCGAGGGGTTCCGGTTCTACGCCGGCGCGGTGATCCGGGGCGGCCAGGGCATCCCCCTCGGTGCCCTCTGCGTGCTCGACCATGCTCCGCGGCCGGATGGTCTCGATTCGGAGCAGACGGCCACGCTGCTCGCCCTGGCGCGCCAGATTTCGAGCCTGCTGGAGCACCGGAGGACCCTCGCGCAGGTCGCGGCCCGGGAGGCGGAGATCGCCGCCAGCGAGCGCCGGTTCCGTGTGATGACCGAAGCGATGCCGCAGATGGTCTGGACGACGCTGCCGGACGGCTTCCACGACTATTACAACGATCGCTGGTACGAGTTCACCGGTGTGCCGTACGGGTCCACCGACGGCGAGGGCTGGAACGACGTGTTCCATCCCGAGGACCAGGAGCGGGCCTGGGCGCGCTGGCGCCACTGCCTCGCCACCGGCGCCCCCTACGAGATCGAGTACCGCCTGCGTCACCACAGCGGTGCTTATCGCTGGACGCTGGGTCGCGCCATGCCGATCCGGGACGCGGACGGGCGGATCGAGCGCTGGTTCGGGACCTGCACGGATATCGACGACCTGAAGCGCGCCGAGGCCGAGGCCCGCAAGCTCGCCGCCATCGTGGAGACCTCCAAGGACTTCATCGGGCTCTGCACCCTCGACGGTGAGATCACGCATCTCAACGAGGCGGCGATGACCCTCGTCGGGCTGCCGGACCTCGCCGCCGCGCGCGCGCGGACGGTTCCCGACCTCTTCACCGAGGACAGCCGCCGCGTGCTCGCCGAGACCGTCATGCCGGCGGTGCGCCGGGACGGTTACTGGGAGGGCGAGCTCGCCTTCCGGCACTGCGTCACCGGCGACCCGGTCGCGGTGCTCTACAACATCTTCCCGGTGCGCGACCCGACCGGAACGGAGGTGGGCTACGCCACCGTGACCCGCGACCTGCGGGAGACCAAGCGCGCCGAAGAGGCCCGCGATCTGCTGATCCGCGAGCTGTCGCACCGGATCAAGAACATCTTCGCGGTGGTCGGCGGCCTCGCCGCGCTGACCGCCCGGAGCGATCCCACGGCCAAGCCGTTCGTGGCCGCGTTCCGCGAGCGGCTGGGCGCCCTGGCGCGGGCTCACGAGTATGTCCGTCCCCATTCCCCCGACAGCGCCCCGCCGGTCGCCGGCCAATCGGTGCTCGGGCTGATGCGCCTGATCATGGCCGCCTACGAGCAGAACGGGCGGGCGCGCGTGCTGATCACCGGGGACGATGCCGAGATCGGCGAGCGCACCGCCACCGCCCTCGCGCTGATCATGCACGAGCAGGCCACCAACGCGGTGAAGTATGGCGGTCTCTCGACACGGGAGGGCGAGGTCCTGCTGAGCGGCTTCCGCGAGGCGGGCCGCTACACGCTGACGTGGCGCGAGGCCGGCGGCCCTCCGGTCGCCGGCGCGCCCTCCCGGAAGGGGTTCGGCACCGTGCTGGCCGAACGCAGCGTCGCCGGCCAGCTCGACGGCGAGCTGGAGCACGACTGGGCGCCCGGCGGTCTCCTGATGCGGCTCAGCGTCCCGCTCGAGAACCTGCGGACCTGACATGGTCCGGCCCGACTTGGCCCGGCCCGACTTGGCCCGTCCATCGGCCGTGCCCGGGCCGCGTCTCGTCGTCCTCGATTTCGACGGGACCCTCGCCGACAGCTTCGGGTGGTTCTGCTCGGTTCTGAACGGCGTCGCCGACCGCTATCGCTTCCGCCCGGTCGAGGCCCACGAGGTCGAGGATTTGCGGCGGCAGGGCGCCCGGGCGATCGTCGCCCATCTCGGCATCCCGCGCTGGAAGCTGCCGCTCATCGCCCGCCACATGCATGCGCTGGCCGCACGCGACGCCGCGCAGATCGCTCTGTTTCCTGGCGTCCCGGCGATGCTGGCCGGGATCGCGGACGCGGGCGTACCCCTGGCGATCCTGTCGTCGAACCGCGCCGACACGGTCCGGCGGGTGCTCGGGCCGGACAATGCCGCTCGTATCGGCAGCTATGCCTGCGGGGCGTCGATCTTCGGGAAGGCGCGCCGGCTGCGCCGGCTGCTCGCGCGCACCGGCGTGCCGCCGGGCCGGGCTCTCTGCATCGGCGACGAGATCCGCGACCTCGAGGCCGCGCAGGCTCTGGGCTGTCCGTTCGGGGCCGTGGCCTGGGGCTATACCGACCCGCAGGCGCTGGCCGACCTCGGCCCCGAGCACCTGTTCTCGGACCCGGCGGAGATCGCCCGCCTCGTGGCGGGCGAGGCCGATCACATGCCGCGGTTCGCGCCCGGTACGACGCTGGTGCCTTTGCCGCTGCCGAACGGCTCGTAACGGGTCAGGCCGCGGAACAGCTGGCTAAGGAAGGCGCGGTCGGCGCCGCTCGTCGGCGTGGTGCGCTCGATGAAGTCGAAGATCCGCCCGTCCTGGAGCCCGTAGAGCGCCACGCGCTCCACCTTGAAGCCGGGGGTGAAGTAGACTGCCGTGACCTTCTGGTCCTCGACTTGCTCGCCCAGGAACATGATCGTCCGGCGGGTGTTCTGCGAGATGTAGTACCAGGACTTGTTGCCCACCGTGGACACCGTCGACGGCGTGCCGAGGATCTGGAGCACCTGCTCGGGGCTCATGCCGGGCTTGATCGTGGCGAGCGCGGCCTGATCGACTTGGTAGCCGTGGCGCAGCTCCTCACCGATGCAGCCGGACAGGCCGGCTCCCGCGAGGCCGATGACGGCGAGGCGCGCGAAAGACTGGACGAGACGGCGCCGCATCGGGCCCCCAGAGAGCGTGTTGACGGACGGGGCACAACCGTCGCTGCCGGCTCGGGACTCCGACGGCGCTTGCGCCCTGGGCGTGGGTTGCCGTACCGCGGGGTTATGGCTTTGACAAGGCAAGCTTGGCCACAGGTGGCCGGGGGATGGCATCGATGATCGCCGGCTTGTTCCAGCGCGCGAACGCGCGGCGCCGTGCCGTCGAGGGGCTCCACGTGGCCCTGAGCATGGCCGCGCGCCGGCCAGCCCTCTACACGCGCCTCGGCGTGCCCGACACCGTGGAGGGCCGGTTCGAGGCCCTGTGCCTGCACGCCATCCTCGTTCTGCGTCGGCTGAACCGGCTGCCGGCGCCGGCCGCCGAGGTGGCGCAGGATCTCGTGAATTCCGTCTTCACCCAGCTCGACGCCTCCCTGCGCGAGCTGGGTGTCGGCGACATGGGCGTGTCCAAGCGGATGAAGAAGCTCGGGGCCGCCTTCTACGGGCGCGCCGAGGGCTACGACGCGGCGCTCGAGGCCGGCGACGGGGCCGCCCTGCGCGCCGTGCTCGTCCGCAACGTCCTGGGCGACACGGGTGACGGCGGCGGTCTCGCCGCCTACGTGCAGGCCGCGGACGCGGCCCTCGCCGGGGCCGACCTCGACGCGCTGCTGGGGGCCGGGCCGCCCTTCCCGGAACCGGACGGGTTCGCGCCGCGACCGGCTCGAGAATCGGCTCAAGAGTTCGCCCAAGGTTCGATCGAAGGATCGGTGCAAGCCGGAGACGGAGGACGCGCATGACTCGGGTCGGCAGCCAGGACGGCTTTCCGCTCGCACGATGGGTCAATGTCGAGCGCCTGCCCCAGGGGCGCGGCGCCGTCACCGTGGAGGCGAGCCCCGCCGAGTGCGCGGCGCTCGCGGCCGAGTTCGTCATTCCCGGCATCCGCGACCTGGTCGGCCGGTTCGCGATCGAGGGGCCGACCAGCCGCCTCGTCGTCACCGGCACCGTGGAGGCGCAGGTCACGCAGGTCTGCACCGTGAGCCTCGAGCCCTTCGAGGCACCCGTCCGCGAGCCCGTCGAGGTGGTGTTCACCGACACGGACCGGCTTGCCGGCACCGATGCCGAGGACGCCGACATCCCCGATCCTCTGGTGGGCGGCCGCATCGATTTCGGCGCGCTCACCGCCGAGTTCCTGGCGCTGGGCCTCGATCCCTATCCGCGCAAGCCCGGCATCACCTTCGAGCCGGTGGCGGCGGGTGACGATGCCGGCCCCCTCGCAGGCCTGCGCAAGCTCCGCGACGGCGAAGGCTGAAGTCGTCGGCGGCCGGCCGGAACCCCGCGCCGCCCGATTTCATTTGCCCGACGGGCCGGTATCGCTATGGTCCGCCGCGCCCGGCGGGGCCTTTCCCGCCTTGTCCCCCGCCGAGACCCGCGACCCGCTACCGACATGTCCCAACGCGTGTGCATCTCGCTCGACGCCATGGGCGGCGACCACGGGCCTTCCACGGTCGTGCCCGGCGCAGCCCTGGCCCGGGAGCGCCATCCCGGCACCACCTTCCTGATGTTCGGCGACGAGGCGGTGATCGCGCCCCTCATCGCGAAGGAGCCCCGCCTCAAGGATTGCGTCGAGATCCGCCACACCAGCGTGGCCGTGGCCATGGACGACAAGCCGAGCCAAGCCGTGCGCCAGGGCCGGGGCAAGTCGTCCATGTGGCAGGCGATCCAAGCGGTCCGGGACGGACAGGCCGATGCCTGCGTGTCGGCCGGGAACACCGGCGCCCTGATGGCGATGTCGAAGATCTGCCTGAAGACCATGTCGGGCATCGAGCGCCCGGCCATCGCCTGCCTGTGGCCGACCGTGCGCGGCGAGAGCGTCGTGCTCGACGTCGGCGCCACCATCGGCACGGATGCGGAGCACCTCGTCGAGATGGCCGTGATGGGCTCGGCCATGGCCCGGATCGTGTTCGACCTCCAGCGGCCCACGGTCGGCCTGCTCAACGTCGGCACCGAGGAGATGAAGGGCAACGAGGCGGTCAAGGAGGCTGCCCGGATCCTGCGCGAGATGGAGAGCCCGGGTCTCGCCTATCACGGCTTCGTCGAGGGCACGGATCTCGGCCGCGGCACGGTCGACGTGGTGGTGACCGAGGGGTTCACCGGCAACATCGCCCTCAAGACCGCCGAGGGCACCGCCAAGCAGATCGGCACGTATCTCCGCGCGGCCATGACTCGGACGCTGGCCGCCAAGATTGGCGCCCTGTTCGCGCGGCAGGCCTTCAAGGCGCTGAAGGACAAGATGAACCCGAGCCGGGCCAACGGCGGGGTGTTCCTCGGCCTCGAGGGCATCGTCATCAAGAGCCACGGCTCCGAGAATGCCCAGGGCTTCGCCGCGGCGATCGATCTGGCGCACGACATGGCGCGCCACGACATGATCCGCACGATCCGCGAGATGCTCGACCAGACCGCGGCCCTGGCGCCGGCCTGACGGCCGGTCTCGGCCTTAGCATCCGTCGGCGGATGGGATGGAAATCGGGGGGCTGCCGTTTCACAACTGACGATTGTGAAGCCGGCGTCGTCCGGGAAGGACACAGATGGCAACCCTCCCCATAGACCCCGCGCATCACCGGCGCGCTCCCGCTCTGCGCTCGGTGGTGGTCGGGACCGGATCGAGCCTGCCCGGGCGGGTGGTGACGAACGCCGATCTCGCCGCGCAGGTGGACACCTCCGACGCCTGGATCGTCCAGCGGACCGGGATCCGCCAGCGGCACATCGCGGCCGCGGACGAGACCACCTCGGTCCTCGGAACTCGCGCGGCCCGGGCGGCCCTGGACGATGCCGGCCTGACCGCGGACGACATCGACCTCGTGATCTGCGCCACCTCGACGCCGGACCACACCTTCCCGGCGACGTCCACCCAGATCCAGGCGGCGCTGGGCATCCACCAGGGGGCAGCCTTCGATCTGCAGGCGGTCTGCGCCGGGTTCGTGTTCGCGGTCTCGACCGCCGACAAGTTCCTGACCACCGGGGCGGCCCGCCGGGCGCTGGTGATCGGCGCCGAGACCTTCTCGCGGATCGTCGACTGGGAGGACCGCACCACCTGCGTCCTGTTCGGCGACGGGGCCGGCGCCATCGTTCTGGAGGCGCAGGAGGCGGGGGCTCGCGGCGTCCTCAGCACGAGCCTGCGGTCCGACGGGCGCCACCGGGAGAAGCTCTACGTCGACGGCGGCCCGGGTTCCACGGGCACCACCGGCCATCTGCGCATGGAGGGCCGCGACGTGTTCCGGTTCGCCGTCGGGCAGGTCACCGACGTGATCGTCGAGGCCCTCGCGCAGGCGGGGCTGACGGTGGCGGACCTCGACTGGTTCGTGCCCCACCAGGCCAACCGCCGGATCATCGAGGCCTCGGCCGACAAGCTCGGGATCGCCCGGGAGAAGATCGTGCTGACGGTGGACCGCCACGGCAACACCTCGGCCGCCTCGATTCCCCTGGCCCTCGACGTGGCGCGGCGGGACGGTCGCATCCGGGCGGGCGACCTCGTGATGATCGAGGCGATCGGCGGCGGCTTCAGCTGGGGCGCGGCGCTCATCCGTTGGTGAGGCCTCGGGCGGCGCGCCCGAAACAATTCGCTGTCCCGCCGCGGTTGACCGGGGACCGAGCGCCGATTAGCGTGCCGGATCATAGAGATACGACTTCAGCGTTCGGTGCGGCCGTGATCGCCGTGCCCGACGCCATGGGGCGTGCGGTGCGGGCGAGGGGACACGGTATGGCAGGCAAGACGGTGACGCGCGCCGACTTGAGCGAGGCCGTCTACCACCAGGTGGGCCTGTCGCGGACCGAGTCGGCCGCCCTCGTCGAGACCGTGCTGTCGGAGATCTGTGCCTGCCTGGAGAACGGCGAGACGGTGAAGCTGTCCTCGTTCGGCTCCTTCGTCGTGCGCAGCAAGGGCAAGCGCGTCGGCCGCAATCCCAAGACCGGGGTCGAGGTGGCGATCGAACCGCGGCAGGTGATGGTGTTCAAGCCCTCGAACGTGCTCAAGGCCAAGATCAACGGCCTCAACGGCGCGGGCGCGCACGACGACGACTGACGCGTCCCCGCCGATCCGCCGGCGAATTCCGTGCGTCGCGGCCGGCGAGGCTTGAGTGGGACGCCGCGGAGCGGCAAGATCGTGCCGCCCCGATCCGATCCGCAAGACCGTCATGCCCGCAGCCCTCCTCGCCGCCGACCGGACCGACGAACAGAACGCCGGCCCCGGCGAGAAGAGCGCCCACGCGTTCCGCACGATCAGCGAGGTGGCCGAGGAACTCGACGTGCCCCAGCACGTGCTGCGGTTCTGGGAGACCCGCTTCGGCCAGATCCGCCCCGTCAAGCGGGCCGGCGGACGGCGCTACTACCGGCCCCAGGACATCGAGCTCGTGGCCGGCATCCGCCATCTCCTGCACGTCCAGCGCTACACGATCGCGGGAGCCCAGCGGGTCCTCAAGGAGAACGGCGTCCGCTTCGTGCAGGCGGTCGGCCGCGGCGAGGCGGTGGCCGCCGAGCCGCTGATCCAGGAGGTTGCGCCGGATGTCGGCGCACCCCAGGGGTCGCTGGAGGCCTCGGACCGGACGGCCCTGGCGGGTGTCCTGGAGGAACTGCGGACCTGCCGAGCCCTGCTCGACGGTCTGCGCGCGGTGCCCGACGGCGAGGCTTGAGGTCGGGGCCGATCCTCGACGGCGATCCTACACGCGACAAGCGAACTTTCCGGCGGCAACTCGCGTTGTCGCCCGCATGGCCGCGCCCAAATCCAAGCTGACACCCAGCCAGGAGCTGATGGCCCGCATCATGCGGATCGTCCGCACATGTCCGGACGCCGCGGCCGAGGTCTTGGAACTGATGTTCCTCGTCAGCCAGATCGAGGCGGCCACCGGCGTCGACCGGGATTACCGCGATGCGAAGCGCGTCATCAGCCGCCTGCGCAATCCGCTCTGGGAGATGGGACCCACGGACCGCGCGAAGCTGCTCGCGGCCGCAGAGACGATCCGCCGGGTCTGCCGCCTCGCCGAGACCGAGATTCCCTCCGCTCCGATCGCCGATGCCGGGGAGCGCGCGCGGGTCGAGTCGCGACTCGCCGCCGCTTTGGCCGGCGAGTTCGACGACATGCAGATCGCCCGCGTCACGGGAATCGTCGCGGCGGCGCTGCAGGAATAAGCTCCGGCGCGGGCTCTCGACGCCCGTCCGGGGCGTCCCCACATGGTCTCCACCGATGAACGGACATCCGGAGGCGTTTCCGGGGACAGGTCCAGGTCGGCACTGGAGAGACGCTGCCATGATCGCCCTTCGACCGCTCGCCGTGCTGCTCGCAGGGAACCTGGCCCTGGCCGGACCGGCATCCGCCCAGACGCCCGCCAGCCGGACCAAGACGGTGGCGCCCGGCAAGACCGTCCGGCTCGAGATCGCGCCCAATCTCAAGAAGGATTGTTCTCCTGGCCCGATGCCCGAGTTCAAGGTCTCCGGTCCGCCGAAGAACGGCTCGGTGATCACCAAGGTCGGCAAGCTGAAGACGCCGGCAGGCTACCGCTGCCCCAACAAGGAGGCCGCGGTCCAGGCGCTGTTCTACCAGCCCAACAGCGGGTTCACCGGTTCGGACGAAGTCACCTTCGAGGTCAAGGGTTCGGACGGCCAAGTCCAGACGCAGACCGTCAAGATCACGGTCGGGGCGGTCGGCGCCAAATCCGGAGATGACAGCAAGAAGGAGGGAACGGATTTGTGAGCCGGGGCCGGCTTCCGTGACGACTGCCCAGTTCTGGGCGCCGTACAGCCGTTCGGCAGCGGCGCGGAATCTCGTCCGTGCCGCCGTCAGCCCCCGCGAGTGTTGCAAGCAATCGACATGCCGGGCGCCGCGCTCGCCGCACTGCGACAAAAGCGGGCCTGTCGGTTGCATCCAAGCCGAGACAGGATGAAGCTGTCACGGTCTGAGAGGGTTATCGAATGCCGATGCATGCGACGAACGACCTTTTCCAGAGCTTCGCCCGAGGGTACGAGGCCCGCCGCGACACGGAGATGACGCTCTCCGAGTATCTCGAAGCCTGCCGCGACGAGCCCCTGATGTACGCCTCGGCCGCCGAGCGGATCCTCGCGGCGATCGGCGAACCGGAATTCGTGGATACCGCCAAGGATTCGCGCCTCGGCCGGATCTTCATGAACCGGACGATCCGGACCTACCCGGCCTTCCGCGAGTTCTACGGGATGGAAGAGACGATCGAGCGGATCGTCTCGTTCTTCCGCCACGCGGCACAGGGCCTGGAGGAGCGCAAGCAGATCCTCTACCTCCTCGGCCCGGTGGGCGGCGGCAAGTCGTCCCTCGCCGAGCGGCTGAAGCTCCTGATGGAGGTTCACCCCGTCTACGTCCTCAAGGCCGGGGACGAGGTCTCGCCGGTCTTCGAGAGCCCGCTGGGCCTGTTCGACCCCGAGACGATGGGCGAGGAGATCCAGAAGCGCTACGGCGTCCCGCGCCGGCGCCTCACCGGCCTGATGAGCCCCTGGGCGCTGAAGCGCCTCGACGAGTTCAACGGCGACATCTCGCGCTTCAAGGTGATCAAGGTCCGGCCCTCGCGCCTGCGCCAGATCGCCATCGCCAAGACCGAGCCGGGCGACGAGAACAACCAGGACATCTCCTCACTGGTCGGCAAGGTCGACATCCGCCGCCTCGAGACCCTGTCCCAGGCCGATCCCGACGCCTATTCGTATTCGGGCGGCCTGAACCGGGCGAACCAGGGCATCCTCGAATTCGTCGAGATGTTCAAGGCGCCGATCAAGATGCTGCACCCCCTGCTCACCGCGACGCAGGAGGGCAACTACGTCGGCACCGAGAATATCGGCGCGATCCCCTTCACCGGCGTGATCCTGGCCCACTCGAACGAGTCCGAGTGGCAGACCTTCAAGACCAACAAGAACAACGAGGCGTTCATCGACCGGATCTACGTGATCAAGGTCCCGTACTGCCTGCGCGTCACCGAGGAGCAGCACATCTACGAGAAGTTGATCTCCGGCTCGGAACTGTCGGACGCGTCCTGCGCGCCCGGCACGCTGGAGATGCTGGCCCGCTTCTCGGTGCTGTCGCGCCTGCGGGAGCACGCCAATTCCAACGTCTTCTCGAAGATGCGGGTCTACGACGGCGAGTCCCTGCGCGAGGTCGATCCCCGCGCCCGCTCGATGCAGGAGTACAAGGACACGGCCGGCGTCGACGAGGGCATGGACGGGATCTCCACCCGCTTCGCCTTCAAGGTGCTGGCCGCGACCTTCAACCACGACACCACCGAGGTCTCGGCTGATCCGGTGCACCTGATGTACGTGCTGGAGCAGTCCCTGCGCCGGGAGCAGCTCCCGCCCGAGACCGAGAAGAAGTACCTGGAATTCATCAAGACCGAGCTCGCCCCGCGCTACGCGGAGTTCATCGGCCATGAGATCCAGAAGGCCTATCTCGAATCGTACCACGATTACGGGCAGAACCTGTTCGACCGGTACATCGACTACGCCGACGCCTGGATCGAGGACCAGGACTTCAAGGATGCCGAGACCGGCCAGCTCCTCAACCGCGAGCTGCTGAATCAGGAACTTACCAAGATCGAGAAGCCCGCCGGGATCGCCAACCCGAAGGACTTCCGCAACGAGGTGGTCAAGTTCGCCCTGCGCTCCCGCGCCCAGCATGGCGGCCGCAACCCGAGCTGGACCTCCTACGAGAAGCTGCGCGAGGTGATCGAGCGGCGGATGTTCTCCCAGGTGGAGGAGCTGCTGCCGGTGATCTCCTTCGGCTCCAAGAAGGACGGCGAGACCGAGAAGAAGCACGGCGAGTTCGTCGAGCGCATGGTGGCGCGCGGCTACACCGAGCGGCAGGTCCGCCGCCTGGTGGAATGGTACATGCGGGTGAAGCAGGCCGGCTGAGGCGCGGGGCGCCCGGCCGGGTCCAATCCGGCCGGGCCAGGGTTCGACCTTCCGCCGCCACAGTTTCGGACGACCGGCCGGTGAAGATCTCAGGCCAGCTTCGAAAGAGGGATCCATTCCTCCGCCGGCAGCATGGTACGATCAGGGTCCGGACCCGGCCGGAACACGCGGACGAGGGTTTTCGCAGCGGATGCACATCGTCGACCGACGT
This sequence comes from Methylobacterium sp. P5_C11, assembly GCF_054049775.1. NCBI lineage: Bacteria > Pseudomonadati > Pseudomonadota > Alphaproteobacteria > Hyphomicrobiales > Methylobacteriaceae > Methylobacterium > Methylobacterium sp. P5_C11. The sequence continues at coordinate 26,061 of NZ_JBFULS010000035.1, forward strand.
CTGAACCCGGGCGGCAAGAGCCTCCCGAACCGTCAGCGCTTCCTGCGCCGCGTGAAGGACGTGGCCCAGCGCGCCGTGCGCGAGTCCGCCCGCGAGAAGGACATCAAGGATCTCGGCAAGGATGGCCGGGTGACCGTGCCGGCGGACGGCGTGCGCGAGCCCCGCTTCTCCCGCCAGCCCGGGACCGGCCTGCAGGACCACATCCTGCCCGGCAACAAGACCTACGTGGAGGGCGACACGATCGAGCGGCCGCCCGGCGGCGGCGGTGGGCGCGGCTCCGGCGAGGGCGGGGAGGGCGGCGAGAACAGCGAGGACGCCTTCCGCTTCGTGCTCACCCGCGAGGAGTTCCTGGAGCTGTTCCTGGAGGATCTGGAACTGCCGGATCTCGCCAAGCGGCGCCTCGCCATCGTGGAGACGGAAGGGCTGCGCCGGGCCGGCTACACGGTCACCGGCTCGCCGGCGAACCTCGCCCTCACCCGCACCCTGCGCAACTCGATGTCGCGCCGGATCGCCCTAAAGCGCCCGAAGCCCGAGGACGTCGCGGCCCTGGAGACGCGGCTCGACGCCCTGCCGGAGGGCGACCCGGAGCGGGCGGATCTGGAGCAGGCGCTGTTCCGGCTGAGGGAGCGGTCGAAGCGCATCCCCTATGTCGACCCGATCGATCTGCGCTTCCGCCGCTTCGAGCCCTATCCGCGGCCGATCGCCCAGGCGGTCATGTTTTGCCTGATGGACGTGTCCGGCTCGATGACCGAGCACATGAAGGACCTCGCCAAGCGGTTCTACATTCTGCTCCATATCTTCCTGACGCGCCGCTACCGCCACGTCGAGATCGTGTTCATCCGCCACACCGACCGGGCCACCGAGGTCGACGAGGAGACCTTCTTCGGCTCCCGCGAGACCGGCGGCACCCTGGTCTCGTCGGCGCTGGTGGAGATGAAGCGCATCATCGCCGAGCGCTACGACCCGAACGACTGGAACATCTACGCCGCCCAGGCCTCGGACGGGGACAACGTCTCCTCCGACGGCCCGACCTCGACGGAGCTGCTGCGGTCGCACATCCTGCCGGCCTGCCAGCACTTCGCCTATCTCGAGGTCGGCGACGAGAACGGCCCCCGCGCGGGCTTCGTGGAGCACCGCACCACTCTTTGGCGGACCTACGAGTCTATCGCCAAGGCGGGCGGGCCGATCGCCATGCGCAAGGTCAACCACCGGCGGGAGATCTACCCGGTCTTCCGCGAGCTGTTCGGTCGCAAGGAAGGCCGTGCCGAGGCGGAGGCTTGAGATGACCCGCGCCGCGTCTCCCGCCTCCGCAGCGCGGGGGCGGACGTTCTCGTCCCGCGCACAGACGCGATACAATCCGATCGATCGGGAGGCCGCATGACGCTCGTCAAGGCACGCACGCCCCAGATCATCTCCGGCAGCCAGAAACCCCTGTTCACCGGCAACGACTGGGATTTCGACACGATCCGGCGCATCCACGACGCCTGCGAGGCGATCGCCGGGCCGCAGCTCGGCCTGTCCTGGTACCCGAACCAGATCGAGATCATCACGGCCGAACAGATGCTCGACGCCTACGCGTCGATCGGCATGCCGCTGTTCTACAAGCACTGGTCCTTCGGGAAGCACTTCGCCCAGCACGAGGCCGGCTACCGCCGCGGTCTGATGGGCCTCGCCTACGAGATCGTCATCAATTCCGACCCGTGCATCTCCTACGTGATGGAGGAGAACACGGCGACGATGCAGACGCTCGTCATCGCGCACGCCGCCTTCGGCCATAACCACTTCTTCAAGAACAACTACCTGTTCCGGCAATGGACGGATGCCGAGGGCATCCTCGACTATCTCGACTTCGCCAAGGGGTTCATCGCCCGCTGCGAGGAGCGCTACGGCCACCAGGCGGTGGAGCAGGTGCTCGACGCCGCCCACGCGCTGATGAGCCAGGGCGTCCACCGCTACCCGCGCAAGAAGCGGCCGGATCTCGCCTCGGAGCAGCGGCGCGAGCGCGAGCGGATCGAGCACGGCGAGCAGATCTACAACGATCTCTGGCGGACCCTGCCGCAGAAAATCGGCACCGTGCGGCCGGACGTGGCGGCGGAACGGCGCAAGGCCCTGCTCGAACTGCCGCAGGAGAACATTCTTTATTTCCTGGAGAAGGTCGCGCCCAGGCTTCGCCCGTGGCAGCGGGAGATCCTGCGCATCGTCCGCCTCGTGGCGCAGTATTTCTACCCGCAGCGCCAGACCAAGGTGATGAACGAGGGCTGCGCCACCTATTCCCACTATCGGATCATGAACGCCCTGTCGGAATCCGGGCAGATCACCGAGGCGTCCTACCTCGAATTCCTGCAATCCCACACCAACGTCATCCGGCAGCCGAACTACGACGACCGTTCCTATGGCGGCCACAACCCGTACGCGATCGGCTTCGCGATGATGCAGGACATCGCCCGCATCGCCGAGCAGCCGACCGACGAGGACCGGGCCTGGTTCCCCGACATCGCCGGCACCGGCGACGCCATGGCGGTCCTGCGCGATTGCTGGGAGAACTACCGCGACGAGAGCTTCATCCAGCAATTCCTCTCGCCCAAGCTGATGCGCGACATGCGCCTGTTCCACGTGGTCGACGATCCGGAGGAGCCGGAGCTGCGGGTGGAGGCGATCCACGACGAGCGCGGCTACCGCAAGCTGCGCCGGGCCTTCGCGCGTCAGTACGACGTGGCGTGGCTCGACCCCGACATCGAGGTGGTGGACGTCGATCTGGAGGGCGACCGCCGCCTGATCCTGCACCACAAGGCGATCAACCGGATCACCCTGCAGACGGACGACGCCAAGCGCGTGCTGCAGCATCTCGCCGACCTCTGGGGCTACGACGTGGTGCTCAAGGAGATCGAGCCGGCCACCGGCACGGTGCTCGGAGAGATCACCGCGAGCGCCCGGCCGATCTTCTTCTGAGCCGCTTGGTGACATGGGTTTCCAGCCCGATCCCCTCATCCTGAGGTGCCCGCATCGGCGGGCCTCGAAGGAGGCCTCCAGGGACCACGCGGCCGGCTGGAAGGCTCCTTCGAGGCCTGCGCTGCGTTCCGGCACTTCAGGATGAGGGGGTGGCGTGGGATCAGCCCCGTCGCCCCGCCCCTCCGCGCATATCGCGAACACGCATGACCGCCACAATCCTGACCCTCGCCGAGACCGCCGCCTTCCTCGATCGGGAATTCCCGCAGATGCAGGCGGGGGGGCGCGCCTACCATCTCGAAGAGGTCGGTCCGCTCTCGGCGCGGATGCGGCTGGAGACCCACGAACGCTTCCTGCGCCCCGGCGCGACGGTCTCGGGGCCGGCCATGATGGCCCTCGCCGACTACGCTCTCTACGCGGCGATCCTCGCCAATATCGGTCCCGTGGCGCTCGCCGTGACTACGAGCCTCACCTTCAACTTCCTGCGCAAGCCCGCCTCGGGGGATCTTCTGGCGGAATGCCGGCTGCTCAAGCTCGGCCGTCGGCTCGCCGTCGGCGAGGTCCTCATCACCGCCGTCGGCGACACCGATCTCGTCTGCCACGCCACCGGGACCTACTCGATCCCGCCGCGTTGAGGATGGTCAGGCCCGCGCCTCCGTGAGCCGGGCGGCATAGCGGGCGATCAGATCGACCTCCAGGTTGAGGCGATCCCCCGCCCGCCGCTCGCCCCAGGTGGTGACCTGGAGGGTGTGCGGGATCAGCAGGACCGAGAACAGGTCGCCGGCGACGCTGTTCACGGTCAGCGAGGTCCCGTCGAGGCAGACCGAACCCTTCTCGGCGATGAACTTCGCCAGGACGGCCGGTGCTCGCACGGTGAAGCGCTCGCTCGGCCCCCAGGCGCCCGCCGTGACGCGCGTGCGCTCCACGATCTCGGCGAGGCCATCGACATGGCCGGTGACGAGGTGGCCGCCGAGTTCGTCGCCGATCTTCAGGGACCGTTCGAGGTTGATCCGCGTGCCCGATGCCCAGGATCCGACGGTGGTCCGCGCCAGGGTCTCGGCGGCCGCGTCCACCGCGAACACGCAGCCCCCATCCGCGGCCGGCTCCACCGAGACGGCGGTGAGGCACGGGCCCGCGCAGGCGATCGAGGCGCCGAGGGCGATGGTGGCCGGATCGTAGGCGGTGCGGATCGCGATCCGGCGCAGGTCGCCGTCGCCCGCGACCGAGGTCACCGTGCCGACGTCGCTGACGAGTCCCGTGAACATCGCTTAGGTCCTGTCCCGTTCGTAGGTCACCGCCGTGTCGGCGCCGAGCCGCAGCGACTCGGCCTTCCGGAACCCGTCGCCCGCGAGCGCCGCGGATAGGGCGGGTCCCAGTGCCGGCAGGCCGCCCCCGGATCCCAGTTCCGCCGGACCCGTGACCAGCGTGCAGGCCTCGATCAGATCGGCCCGCGCGAGCGCCTCCGCAAGGCGGGGGCCGCCCTCGCTGCACAGGCGGGTCAGGCCGCGTCGACCGAGCTGCGCCAGGGCTGCCGGCAGGTCGATCCCGTCCACTCCGTCGGCAGGGACGGCTGCGACCTCCACGCCGAGCGCCTCAAGGGCGCGCCGCGCATGCGCGGGGGCCGCGCGGGTGGTCAGCACCAGGGTCGGGGTGTCCCGGGCGGTCCGGGCGAGGACGCTGGCGGGGCTGAGCCGCAGGTGCGTATCGAGGACGATCCGCAGGGGCGAGCGCCCGGCGAGCCCGGGCAGCCGAACGGTCAGCGACGGATCGTCGGCCCGGGCCGTGCCGATGCCGACCAGGATCGCGTCCGCGTGCGCCCGCCAAAGATGGACCGCCCCGTCCGCCACCGGCCCGGTGATCCGCAGGCGTTCGGGGCCGGCGGCCGCGCAGAAGCCGTCCAGGGTGCGGGCGAGCTTGAGATGCAGGGCCGGCCGGCCGAGCGTCACCCGCGTGATGTGGCCGAGATGGTCGCGCGCCGCCTCGTCCCGCAGCAGCCCGGTCTCGACCGCCACGCCCCCCTGGCGCAGCAGGCCGTGGCCGCGGCCCGCCACTCGGGGATCCGGATCCTCCAGGGCGCTGACCACCCGGGCGATGCCGGCGGCCAGGATCGCATCGGTGCAGGGCGGCGTGCGACCGTGATGCGAGCACGGCTCCAGGGTGACGTAGAGGGTCGCACCGCGGGCGGCCTCCCCGGCTTCGGCGAGGGCCAGGGGCTCCCCGTGCGGCCGGCCGCCCGGCGCCGTCGCCCCGGCCCCGAGGATGCGCCCGGTCCGGGGCTCGACGACGACGGCGCCCACCGACGGGTTCGGCCAGGTGGTCCCGAGACCCCGCCGCCCCAGCGCCAGGGCGAGGCGCATGAAGGGGGCATCGTCGCTCATGGGCGCCCGGCGCGGTGTCGGCCCGGGGCCGCCCCGGGCTCCGGCTCGGCCCCGGGCGGCAGGGTGCCGTCGCCCAGCGTGCCGAGCAGCGCCTCGAAATCCTTGGCCTCACGGAAATTCTTGTAGACCGAGGCGAAGCGCACGTAGGCGACGTCGTCGAGACCCTTCAGCCCCGCCATCACCAGCTCGCCGATCGCCTCGGAGGTCACCTCCGGCTCGCCCGCGCTCTCGAGCTGCCGGGTGATGCCGCTGACCAGCCGCTCGATCCGCTCCGGCTCGACGGTGCGCTTGCGCAGGGCCACGTCGATGGAGCGCTGGAGCTTGTCGCGGTCGAAGGGCACGCGCTTGCCCGAGCGCTTGAGCACCACGACCTCGCGGAGCTGCACCCGCTCGAAGGTGGTGAACCGGCCGGCGCAATCCGGGCAGACCCGACGGCGCCGGATCGCGGCGCCGTCCTCGGAGGGCCGCGAGTCCTTCACCTGGGTCTCGGAGCCGCCGCAATAGGGACAGCGCATGGGTCTGGCACTCGGGCATGGAAACGGCCGCGGACCGATCGGATCCGCGGCCGTGTCCTAATCCACTCGGGGCCGGCTCGGAAGGCCGGCTCCGCTCGGGCCTCAGCCGTAGATCGGGAACCGGTCCGTCAGCGCGTGGACGCGGCGCTTGACATCGGCCTCGACTGCGCTGTCACCCGCCTCGCCCTTGGCGGCGAGCCCGTCCAGCACCTCGACGATGAATCCGCCGATCTGCTTGAACTCGGCGACCCCGAAGCCGCGGGAGGTGCCGGCCGGGGTGCCGAGCCGGATGCCGGAGGTGATGGTCGGCTTCTGCGTGTCGAAGGGCACGCCGTTCTTGTTGCAGGTGATGTGCGCCCGCGACAGCGCGGCTTCCGCCGCCTTGCCGGTCAGGCCCTTCCGCTGGAGGTCGACCAGCATCAGGTGGTTGTCGGTGCCGCCCGAGGTGATGTCGTAGCCGCCCGAGATCAGCGTGTCGGCGAGCGCCTTGGCGTTCTCCACCACCTGGCGGGCGTAGATCTTGAACTCGGGCTTCAGCGCCTCGCCGAAGGCCACGGCCTTGCCGGCGATGACGTGCATCAGCGGGCCGCCCTGGATGCCGGGGAAGATCGCCGAGTTGAACTTCTTGGCCAGCGCCTCGTCGTTCGTCAGGATCATGCCGCCGCGCGGGCCGCGGAGCGTCTTGTGGGTCGTCGTGGTGGCGACGTGGGCGTGGGGGAACGGCGACGGATGCACGCCGGCCGCGACCAGGCCCGCGAAATGGGCCATGTCGACCATGAAGTAGGCGCCCACCGAGTCGGCGATCTCACGGAACTTGGCGAAGTCCCAGTGGCGCGGGTAGCCCGAACCGCCGGCGATGATCACCTTCGGCTTGTGCTCCTGCGCGAGGGCGGCGACCTGCTCCATGTCGATGCGCTGGTCCTCGCGGCGCACCGTGTAGGAGACCGGCTTGAACCACTTGCCCGAGACGTTCGGCGGGGCGCCGTGGGTGAGGTGGCCGCCGGCGGCGAGGTCGAGGCCCAGGAATGTGTCGCCGGGCTGCATCAGCGCCAGGAACACGCCCTGGTTGGCCTGCGAGCCGGAATTCGGCTGCACGTTGGCGAAGCCGCAATCGAACAGACGCTTGGCGCGCTCGATGGCGAGGTCCTCGGCGATGTCGACGAACTGGCAGCCGCCGTAGTAGCGCCGGCCCGGATAGCCTTCCGCGTACTTGTTGGTCAGCACCGAGCCCTGGGCCTCCAGCACGGCGCGGGAGACGATGTTCTCCGAGGCGATCAGCTCGATCTCGTGCTGCTGACGGCCGAGTTCCTTGGCCACCGCCTCGGCGATCTCGGGATCGACCTCGGTCAGCGGAGCGGCGAAGAAGCTGTTGGAGAAATGCTTGTCGGCGGCGGTACCGGCGCTCATGGTCTGCCTCTGTTCTGGTAGGGGCGATGCCCGGCCTTTCGTCGGCGTGCACGGGCGGGCGTTCGAGCGTCGATTCCTACACGCGCCGAACCCTCAGGCCAAGCACAGGCAATTTGGATGCGCGCAAAGAATAATTTGCCGCACGGGCGCCGCGCCGCCGACCGGCGGTTGCTAGGTCCATGTTCCTATTAAACCTCTAATATTCTTGACAAAAGGAAAACGTTCATGGAATGAAACATGAACACAGGCGAGGCGTGGTCATGCAAAGTGACGGACGTGATCGGGTGCTAGATTGCCGCACCGCATGGCTTCGACTCAGTCTTGCATTCATCACCCTGCGTCTTCTCGAGATCAAAGCGGGGTTTCGTCATGATCAGCCGAGAGACAGTGCCGGCCGATGGTCGGGCGGAGGCGGATCGTTCGTCGTCACGCGAAAGGACAGGACGGGCGATTCTCGGATTGATGCCAAGACCGATGAGATCCTTGATGTCCTGAAGGAAGTCGTCGAGAGCACCGAGCCGGGAGAAGGGTTCCTCTACGGAATTCAGATCCACGCGACGCTCGCGGCCCGCCTGCGCGAGCTGGATCTTCCCGGGATCGGCCGGCACGGCGTCGAGCAGAGCTTCGTCGCGGGAGACATCGTCCGCCACGGCTTGTCGGGCAGCATCCGGACGGATGTTCTTCTCCGGGATGGCTGAACCAGCGCGGCGCCGATCCGGGCGATCTGGGACATCAAGACCGGTGAAATGGGCCTGTCGCCGCGCCGTATCCGTGCCTTGCGGGCCGGCGTAGGTGTCGACGACCGCGTCCCCGTCATCGAGATCCATCTCCTCCGCGGCATTTCCGTCAAGAGCCGCGTCTCTGTCGCCGTCACAACGGGAGTCTTGGTCGCATGAGTATGGAAGCGTACGCCCTGTGTCCGCGACCGCTTGCCAGCGTATCGGAATGGCAGACCGGCCTGGACGCGCTCGGTTTCGATCTTCAACTGCGCGGTGGGGCGATTCCGCCGGCCTCGTCGGGGCATCTGCCGGCCACGCGGCGGGGCCGGGCCTCGGGCTTCGAGTGCTCGAGCATGCCGCTCTCGGAATTGAAGGACACTTATCCGGAGACCGACTTCGACGGCTCTTGGCCGTGCGTGTACGCGTTCTACTTCGGCACCATCGCGGAATCGATCGGCGCCCTGATGGCGGTCACGGCCTGCGTGAAACTGGTCGGCGGGCTCGCCTTCTATCCGGAGGACGGTCGCTTGATGACGGCCGATCAGGCCGTCCAGTACGCGCGCGAGATGCTGCCCAAGGCTGAGGAACTCGAGCGGCAGCGCGGCCCCGGACCGGAATGATCCGGGATCATCCTCAGCGCCAGGCCTGACCCGGTCGAAGAACCTCGGCGAGGCCGGAGAACCTCGGCAGGGCCATCCAAGGCCGCCGGATCCATCTCAGACCACCGTCAAGAGGTTCGTCTCGATCAGCACCGTCTCGGTCTCGAAGGCGGCCGCATGCCACGCCCCGGCCGGGAAGTGGAACACGCTGCCGGCCGAGAACGCCTTGCGCCCCTGCTCGGTCTCCAGGATCCCGGAGCCCGAGACGACCTGCACGAACTGCTCGTGCTCGTGGCTGTGGGCCGGCGCAGAGATCCCCGCCGGGACCACGACGCGCACGAGACTGACGCCGGAGCCCGGGATCGTGCGCTTGGCGACGCCGTTGCCGCCGACGCTCTCGGCGCGGTCGTCCCAGGCAGTCAGGTGGTCGCTCATCGGCAGGTCTCCTCGCCGCGAGGGTGCCGCTTCGGTCCGCCGGGTCAACGCCCACCCGGATCCTATCCCTGCGTCAACCGGTCCCGCCGGGCGGCCGACCGCGCCGGCTCCTTGCCGCCGTGGACTCGGCCGCCGGGGATTGGGCCGGCGCCGGATCCGGACGCGCCGGCGCCTCCGTCCGCCCGCCGCCCGCGGGCGGCGCGCCGGAGGTGGGCCAGAAGGTCTCGAACAACTCCTGCATCGCCCGGATGTTGTTGCCCTGAACCTCGGCCCCGGTGCGCATCATCTGCTGGAACATGTCGGAGCCCGCTTCGCCCGCGGCGGCCTGCGACGCCTTTGCGGCCTGCGGCGCCTTGGGGGCCGGCCTCGCCGCCGGGGCGGGGGGCGCGGCCGCGGGCAGGAAGGCCTTGGCCATCTCGGCCCAGGCCGGGCCGAACGGGAACGGCACCGGCGGCGGCGGCGCGCTCGGTCGTGCCTGCGCGGTCTCGGCCTGCGGCTGGTTCAGCATGACATGGACGATGCTCGCCACCACCGCGCCCGCCATCATCGGCAGCATCTGGCGCAGCACCTGCGCGCCGACGCCGCTCGTGGCGGAGGCCTGCCGCAGCACCGCCTGCATCAGCTGGGCCGAGCCGAACATCTGGCCCAGGGCATCGAATCCCTGCGGCGCCGTGGGCCGGGCCGCCTCCAGCCCGAACATCCGGCCGAAGCCGGTCGGATCCATGCCGACACTGCGCTGGAGCCCCAGGGTCAGGGCCGGCATCAGCGCCTCGAAGGCGCGGGCGGTCTGCTCGGTCGTCAGACCGAATTGCTGGGCCATGGTCTGGAGCCCGGCCTCGCCCTGGGCCTGAAACATCTCGAGCGGGTTGAACATGACGCCTCGATCCTGTCCCCGTCGGACCGGCCGGGACAGGGCATCGTGATCCTTTGCGCAGGGAAATACCAGTTCTTACCCGCGGAACCTGTGTCCGGCGCCCGCATCGGGGCCGGCGGGCCGCGCCGGCGCGACCGCGGACTCAGTTCAGCGGCTCGGGATGGGCGTGGCTCGCCGGCAGGGACGGCGCCGGCTGGGTCACGTCCGCGGCTCCCGGGGACGCACGGCCCCGGGGGCCGGCCCCCTCCAGCCGGTCGACCGTACGGCGCGCGAGCAGGAGGCCGAGCGCGCCGAAGACCAGGGATCCGAGCCCCATGCCGGCCACCACGCCGCGGGGGCCGTAGAGCGTCGCCCCCAGCATCGCCGGCGGGATCGTGCCGAGGGTCGCACGCCCCCAGTTCAGCAGCGTCGAGCGCAGGGGAAAGCCGAGGTTGTTGAAGGCGGCGTTGCCGAGGAACAGGAGCCCGTTGAAGAACCAGATCGCGCCGCCCACCAGGCAGAAGAAGCCGAACAGATCGGCCGCGACGCCGTGCAGGCCGAACAGCGCCGCGAGCGCGCCGCGGGCGAGGGCCAGGATGAGCCAGACGACGGCGACGTAGGCCAGCGTCACCCGGACCGCGGCGCGCAGCACGCCCCGCATCCGGTCGAACCGGCCGGCGCCCCAGTTCTGCGCCAGGATCGGCCCGATCGCCCCCGACAGGGCGAACAGGCCGCCGAAGGCCACCGGCGTCAGGCGGTCGATCACCGAAGCCGCGGCGACCGCATCGGCACCATAGCCGGCAAACAGGCGCGCCAGGAACGCACTCGCCACCGAGGGCGCGAGGTTCGTGAGTACGGCGGGTCCCGCGACCCCTGCCAGGGCGGCCGCGTCGGCCGGCAGGTCGGCCAGGCGCGGCCGCCCGAGGAGCCCGTGGCGGGCGACGCCGTGCACGCCCACCGCCACGAAGGTCGCGCGCGCGACGCAGACCGTGATCGCCGCCCCTGGCACGCCGAGGCCGAGCCCGAAGATCAGGAGCGGGTCGAGGATCGCGGTGACCACGGCGCCGGCCAGAGTGACCGACATCGCCTGCCGCGCCTCGCCGACCGCGCGGAGGAGGCCGGTGAACAGCATGCCGGCGGCGAGCAGGAGATTCGAGGGCAGGGTGATGTGCAGGAACAGGACGGCCACGCGCAGCGCCTCGTCGCGGGCGCCGATCAAGGTCAGGAGCGGTTCGGCGAGGAGCGCGATCAGCACCGCGATGACGGCCGCCACGAGGCTGCCGAGGACCAGCGCGGAGGTCGCCAGGCGTCGCGCCGCCGCGAGGTCGCGCGCGCCCACGGCCCGCCCGACCAGGGCTCCCGCGGCGATCATCAGGCCGATGTTCACCGCGGTCGCGAAGAACTGCACGATGCCGGCGAAGCCGACGGCCGCCGTGAGGTGCGGATCGCCGAGGGTCGAGACGTAGAGCAGGGACAGCAGGTCGACGACGAAGATCGCCATCAGCCCCACCGAGCCGGTGGCGGCCATCACCACCACGTGCCGCAGGATCGAGCCGGTGACGAAGCGGCCGGCCTCCGCCCCGGGCGGACCGTCAGACATCCGCGCCGTCACGCATCGCGGGCGCTGCCTTCCGCCTCCAGCTCCGCCTCGGGATCGGCCTCGCCGTCCCCGGCCTCCGTGTCCTGCGGGGCGAGGGCCGGCTTCTCCAGGAGCCGCTCCGCCGCCTCGCGCCGGTCGCTGCCCACGAGGTCGCGGGTCTCGATGCTGAGCGCCCGGGCGGGCCGCACCGGGACGGTGAGCGGCTCGGGCTTCAACCCCGCCGCGGCTCCGCGCATCCAGCTGGAGCCGTCCGGCAGGGCGCCCGCCTGCTGCAGGACGAGGCGGGCGATGTCGCGCTTGCGCACGTCGTCGGCCCGGGCGAGCGCGGCCTCCGGCGACAGACCGAGCCCCTCCAGCGCCGCCCGCCCGAAGGTGAGGGCCGATTCCGCGGTCTCGCGGATCTGGTAGTCCACGTCGCGATTCATCAGCTCCACCGCGTGCAGGCGGTCGTAGGCGCGCACGAAGGTCCGCACGCTGGCGAATTCCTCGTGCACGATGTCGACGATCTTGAGGGCGCCCTCCCGGTCGTCCACGCAGATGCAGACCAGCTCGACGCGGCCGATGCCGGCGGCACGCAGCACGTCGAGGCGGGTGCCGTCGCCGTAATAGATCCGGAAGCCGAAGCGCGAGGCGGCGCGCAGCTGTTCCACGTCCTTGTCGATCACCGTGACGGGGATGCCCTCGGCCATGAGCACCTGCGTCAGCACCTGGCCGAAGCGGCCGAAGCCGATCACCAGGACCCGGGCGTCGCCGCTGTCGGTGAGTTCGCTCGAGGGCTCCTCCAGATCGAGGGTGCTCCGCGCGGCGCGCCGCTCGATCAGCTTGTCGAGACCCTTGGCGGCGATCGGCCCGATCAGCATGGTGAGCGCGGCGAGCGCCACGGCGAAGCGCGTCGCCGTGGCGCCGGTGAGGCCGAGATCCTCCGCCTGCGGCAGCAGCACGAAGGCGAACTCGCCGGCCGGCGCCAGGACGGCGGCGCCCCGCAGCGCCCCGAGCGTATCCGACCCGAACAGCCGGAACAGGCCGGCCACGAGGGCGACCTTGACCAGGATCGCCGCCAGCGTCGCGCCGAAGAGGGCCGGCCAGACCTCCCGCACGAGGGTGCCGTCGATCGACATGCCGACGCTCATGAAGAACAGGCCGAGCAGCATGCCGCGGAACGGCTCGATATCGGCCTCGAGCTGGTGGCGGAAGTTCGACTCGGCCAGCAGGATCCCGGCGAGGAAGGCGCCCATCGCCATCGACAGGCCGACCTGCTCCATGAGCAGCGCCGTGCCGAGCACCACCAGCAGGGCCGCCGCGGTCATCACCTCGCGGGCGCCGCTCGCGGCGAGCAGCCGGAAGAACGGGTTCAGGCCGTAGCGGCCGACCAGCACCACCGCCAGGATCGCCGCCAGCGCCTTGCCGGTGGAGGCCGCCGCCTCCCCGAGCCAGGCGGGATCGGTCGCCCCGCCCGCCGAGGCCAGCAGCGGCATCAGCGCCAGGATGCCCACCACCGAGAGGTCCTGGAACAGCAGCACCGCGAAGGCGCGCCCCCCGTAGGCGCTGCCGAGGTCGCCGCGCTCCTCCAGGAGCTGCAGCGCCACCGCGGTGGCCGAGAGGGCCAGCGCGAGGCCGATCACCGCGGCGGCGCCGAAGCTGAGGCCCGCCACCACGCCGGCGCCGCCGAGCACCAGCGCGCAGACGACGAGCTGGGCGGTGCCGAGGCCGAAGATGTCGCGCCGCATGGAGACGAGCTGCGACAGGTGCAGTTCCAGGCCGACGATGAAGAGCAGCAGCACCACGCCGATCTCGGCGACGCGCGCCGCCGTCTCGGGTTCGGCGATCAGCGACAGGCCCGACGGCCCGATCAGCACGCCGGCCACGAGGTAGCCGAGCACGGCGCTCTGGCCGATCAGCCGGAAGATCGGCACGCCGATCACCGCGGCCGTGAGGAAGGTCAGGACCGGCGGCAAGAAGCTCGCATGTTCGACGGGGCTCGCCATGGTGATCGTCCCGGCGGTGCTGCTGGATCGGCGCAGGTGGAGCACCCGCTTAGCGCGCACGGGGCCGGGATGCGAGCCGTGTGCAGGTGCCGTTCGGCACCGACGGGTCCCGGCGGGTGCTCCCGGCGGGATCAGTCGGGCGGGATTAGCCCAGGAGCCGTGAGCGCGCCCGGTGCGAGCCGTCGATGAATTCGAAGCCGCCGGCCGCGCTCAGCATGTGCAGGCGCGTGCCGGGCCAGGCCGCCCCGGGTCGCAGACGGGTCTCGACCCGCTGCGCGTAGCCGTCCTCGTCGAGGCGCAGGATCCGGGCGAGGCCGAGCGCCGCGCCGTAACCCTGGCGGCAATCCTGGACGGGCCGGATCAGGCCGCCGTCGCGCGCCACGATCGGGCCTGCGGCCCGGGCCGAGCCGACATCGATCAGGACCGGGTTGTGCCGGTGAGGGGTCCAGGGTCCGCGAAAATGCGGCGCGTGCCAGAGATGCAGGGTGTCGGAATAGCTGCCCCCGCCGGCCCGGACCGTGGCGAACATCCACCAGCGGCCGCCGTGATGCAGCAGGGTCGCGTCCCCGGCCACCACGCCGTCGAGGAGCACGGCCTCGTGGACCCAGCCCCGGGGAAAATCGGTCGCCCGGTAGAGGTCGATCGTCCCGGAGGCGTGGGATTCCGGGATCATCCAGACCTGTCCGTCCGCCTCGAACACGAACGGGTAGGAGAGATGGGTCTCGAGTTCGAGCACCGGCTCCGGACGGCCGCGGGGTCCGGTCTCCCCGAATTCCACCGCCGCGATCACGCCCTTCCCCCGGCGATAGTCGAACTCCTCCACGAACAGGGTCACGGCGCCCCCCCGGGCGATCGCGAAGGGGTCGGCGTAGAAGCGCCGTCCGTCGTCGGGCAGGACCTGCCAGCCGCCCTCGGGATGCCGGCGCAGGTCGATCAGGTCGGGGCCGGCGAGCCGCCGCCAGCCCACCCGCCAGTGCGGACCGTGGAAACAAAGTGCGTAGAGCCTCCGGGCGATCTGCCGGGCCAGCCCCCCGGCGGCCCGCCTCCGGGCGCCGAGACCGTTGAGATCGTAGGCGGCTGCGGGCTGCAGGACCCCCCCGGCGCCGTCGGGCAGTTCCGTCGAGGCGGCACCGTCGAGGGCGGCGAGGATCAGCGTGATCGTCCGCGCGAGGTAGCCCTCGAAGGCGGCGAGCATCACGGTGTGCGATTCCGCGCCCAGCCGCCCCACGGCCACCGGCTTGCCGTCCGGACCGCGCAGGGCTGCCACCGGGGTCCCGTGGGCGAACAGCGCGGTGAGGAGGCCTGCCTCGCCCGGCATCCCATCGTAGTCCAGCCGCCAGACCGGCGCCGCTCCCGGATCCGCGGAGCCGCCCGAGAGGTCGAGGACGAGGTCCGCGGCGCCGCTCCCGTCCGGCTCCTCGCCCTCGGGGCTCGCCTCGTAGGGGGCGAGGGCCACCGGCTCCGCCGCGGTGGCCAGGCCCGGCCGGGGCAGGCCGTGGATGGCGGCCTCCAGCCGGAACAGCAGTTCCGCGTTCGGCGGCAGGCCGCCCGAATGCTCGACCCAGACCACGCGGATCCGGTAATCGGGACGCTGCCCGAGCTGGTCGAGAAGACGGATATGCCAGCCGCGCAGCGCCCGGCGGTCGAGGCGCACGGTGACCGTCCGGGTGCGGGCGGCCGTCCCGAGGGCCGACGGCTCCGCCCGGGCCGGAGCCCTGCCGCCCGCGGTCGATGGCCTGTCCATGCCTCCGATCGCCCGCTCCATCAGCGGGTCAGCTCCACGTCACGCCTGTCGGATTGCGTCTCGACGTTCACGGCGGCCAGGACCCGAGATGCGCCCGGCATCGACCACGGATACGGTCGTCGCGGGCTCGAAATCTGTTGCGCCGCGCCACGATCAAGCAAGGCCCGACGGCTGTCTACCATTTGAAGTTTTAGGGAAGCGACGATTTCTATTCGATGAACCGAAAAAAACGAATCTCATGCCTCTTAATAAACGCCTGTTGGCCCGTGGTGGTACAAGGTCGCGAGACGGTGGTGGTTCGCGCGGGGGAACCCCACCTTCGGCTGGACCGTTCGCCTGACAATGACGTGATGCGGAGACAGGACATGACGCGCAAGACCCTGACGATGCCCCTCGCGGCGATGCTCCTGATTGCCAGTCCGGTGGCCGCCTTCGCCTGGGGTGGTGGTGGTGGCGGCGGCGGCGACAGCGGCAGCGGGCTCTCGCCCTACGCGGCGCTCAGCGGCAACGACCGCTCGGCCGGGGTCAACAACGGCAATTACCGGGATCCGGCCCTCGACCCGTATATCCGCACCTACGATCCTGAGTCTGCGGCCCGCTATGCGGCCCCGCCGGCGGCGCAGCCGCGCCTGCGCATGCGGCCCTATTACGGCCACCCCTACTGAGGGCGGCGCCGCGGTTCATACCCCGCACGGTTCCGTGCGGGTGAGACCGGGCGACGCAGGCGTCTTTCAGGAGCGTCCGGTTCCGCTTGCGGTCCGGATGCGCTTGAGCGCCCACGGACCGCCCGAGAGCTTGCAGCCGGTGCCGCGGACGAAGCGGCTGCGGGCCGGCCCGACAACCGATGCGAGGAAGTTGCGGCAGATCTGGTCGTCCGAGACGTAAGGCAGGCCGGTGGGGTTGACCGACCCGTGCAGGCCGGTCTCGGGATTGTCCCACTTGACCGGCCGGCCGTTGCCCTGCGGATCGAGGGCGACGCTCAGCGCGGCGCGCGCCCGGCGCCAATCCTCCTCGCCGAGGTCATCCCCGAAACTTACGGGCCGCTTCTCGATGCTGCCGGTGATGGCCGGCTCCTCGACCACGCGCGCCGCCGCCGGGGGATCACCCCGGAAGACAAGCAGCGGCTGGCTGCAGCCGCAGAGCGCCATCGTCACCGACAGGGCCGACACCGAGGCGCGCATACGCAGCCGCCGGCTTGGCCCTTTACACGCGCATCGCCGCATTACACCTGACTCTCGACGGGCTATTCGCTCGACCGAACATGCCGATGTCGGTGCCCCCTCAGGCCCTGGACGCGGCAGTCAGGAGTCATGCCGTGGATCAGTTAAGGACCTCTGACCCGACGCCGTCGGACTTCACCCTCAACGACGACCCCGTCGCGCTGTTCGCCGCCTGGATGAAGGACGCGGAGGCCGCCGAACCCGAGGATCCGAACGCCATGGCGCTGGCCACCGCCGGGTCGGACGGGCTGCCGGACGTGCGGATGGTGCTGCTCAAGGGCTTCGATGCCCGCGGCTTCGTCTTCTACACCAACACGCAGTCCACCAAGGGTGAGGAGCTGGCGCAGAACCCGCAGGCCGCCCTGGTGCTGCACTGGAAGAGCCTGCGGCGTCAGGTGCGGGCTCGGGGCGCGATCGCGCCGGTGAGCGCCCAGGAGGCGGACGCCTATTTCCAGAGCCGCCGCCGCGAGAGCCGGCTCGGCGCCATCGCCAGCCAGCAATCGCGCCCGCTCGCCGACCGCGCGACCCTGATGGATGCGGTGGCCGAACTGTCCGCGCGCTACGGCGACGGGCCGATCCCCCGGCCGGAGCACTGGACCGGCTTCCGCATCGAACCGGTCACCCTCGAGTTCTGGCAGAACGGCGATTTCCGCTTGCACGACCGGGTCCGCTTCACCCGGACCGGCGACGGCTGGAGCCGCGCGCGCCTCTATCCCTGACGGCACGCCGAAACGAAGAGAGCCCCGGCGCAGGGCCGGGGCTCTCGATCGTGCGGTGCGGTGCGACGAGGCTCAGGCCTCCTCGCCGTCCTTCTTCTCGTCCTCGGCGTCCTCGGCTTCGGCCTTCTCCTCGGCGGCCTCGGCCGACTGCGCCTCGGCGATGGCGGCCTCCTCGGCCTCCACCTCGGCGCCCAGCACGGTCGGCGGCACGATGTTGGCCACCGGGTCGGTCTGCTCGCCGGTGTAGGTGCCGGTCGGGATCTTGATGTCGGAGACGTGGATCACGTCGCCGATCGCGCGGCCGGTCAGGTCGACCTCGATCGCGTCCGGGATCTGGTCGGGGGCGACGTCGAGGCTCAGCGTGTGGGCCACGATGTTGAGGGTGCCGCCGAGCTTCTTGATGCCGGGGGCCGCGTCCTCGTTGACGAAGTGCACCGGCACCTCGACGGTGACGGTCTGGCCCGAGACGACGCGGAGGAAGTCGACGTGCAGCGGCACGCCGGAGACCGGATCGAGCTGGAAGTCGCGCGGGATCGCCCGAACCTTCTTGCCGCCGGCATTGATCTCGAACAGCGTGGTCTTGAAGCCGCCCGCGTAGATCAGCGTGCGGGTGCGGATGAGGTCGATGGCGATGGCTTGCGGCGGCTGGCCGCCCCCATAGACGACCGCGGGAACTTGGCCCTGGCGACGAACGGCCCGGGCGGCCCCCTTGCCGACCCGGTCGCGTGCCACGGCCTCAAGCGTCTTCACTGCGCTCATGGCGTGATCCTTACGATAACTGGAGCCGGAAAACGAAAAGGCCGCCCCTGGCGGACGGCCACATCCTTCCCGGCGCGCCCCTGCCTCCAAGGGTGTCTCGGGGGCGCGCCGTGCGCTTACACGGACGGGGGCGGATTGGCAATGCGGCAGCGCCTCAGGACAGCGCTGATCAAGGGCCCCCGGGGCAACATGCGGTGCCGCTGGATTCTCGATCAGTGTGTATGACATCGTCATACACGACCTGCTTAGACGAGAGGGCTCCATGCGCGCCAGCAAGCCGGTCACCGTCACCCTCGGCGACCTGCAGGACCGCGTCGAGGCGCGGGTGAAATCCGGCAGCTACGCCAGCGTGAGCGACGTCGTCCGAGCCGCTCTGCTCGCGTCGCGCTACGGACGCAACCCCGCCAGCGCCTGCCTTGCCCGGCGCTTCTGCAGCCACAGGGTCAGGCCGAGCGCCGTGCCGATCACCAGGGCCGAGACGGCCGTGGTCACCGTGCCGAGGGCGTAGATCTCCGGGGTCGTCACCGTGGTGGTCAGGCCCTGAAGCTCCAGCGGCAGGGTGTTGCGGCCGCCGATCGCCTGGCTGGTGCGGGCGAGCTCGTCGAACGACAGGGTGAAGCCGAACAGCGCGACGCCGACCAGCGCCGGGGCGAGGATCGGCACCACCACGTGCCTGAGCGTCTGCGGGCCGCTGGCGCCGAGGTCGCGGGCGGCCTCCTCGTAGGCCGGATCGAACCGGTTGAAGACGGCGAATATGATCAGCAGGCCGAAGGGCAGCGTCCAGGTGAGGTGCGCCCCCAGCGCCGAGCTGTAGAGGCCCATCAGCGTGCCGTGATCCTGCAGGAACCCCCCCCAGCCGGTGGCGGCGGCGAGCGCCTTGACGGCGTCGTCGAGGAGCCGGAACTCCAGGCCGATGCCCAGCGAGACCACGATCGAGGGCACGATCAGGCTCGACACCGCCAGCGCGAAGACGAGGCCGGCCCCCCGAAACCCCTTCCGGAAGGCGAGGCCGGCATAGAAGGCGAGCGTGACGGTGAGCGCCATCACCACGAGGCCGAGGGCCAGGGACCGCCGCAGCGCCGCCCAGATGTCGACGACGCCGACGCCCGCCCAGAGCTTGGCGAACCAGTGGGTCGAGACCCCGTTCATCGGGAAGGTCAGTCCGCCCGACGGCCCCTGGAAGCTGAGGGCGAGGATCGTCAGCGTCGGCCCGTAGAGGAACAGGACGTAGAGGGCGAAGATGCCGGCCAGCCCGTAGAAGGCGAAGCCGCGGGGCCGGTCCATCGCTACAGCTCCCGCCGGAGGTCGATCATCCGGGTGAGTCCCAGGATCATCAGCAGCACGGCGGCCAGGAGCACCATCGCGTTGGCGGCGGCCGCCGGGAATTGCAGGTAGGCCATCTGCACCTGGATCACCTTGCCGACGCTGGCGATCTGCTGGCCGCCCATGACGCCGACGGTGACGAAGTCGCCCATCACCAGTGTCGTCACGAAGATCGTGCCGATGGCGATGCCGGGCTTGGCCAGCGGCAGGATCACGGTCCAGAGGATCTGCGCGCCGGACGCGCCGCAATCCCGCGCCGCCTCGATCAGCCGCCGGTCGATGCGCGCGAGGCTGTTGAAGATCGGCACGATCATGAACACCGTGTCGAGGTGCACGAAGGCCAGCACCACCGCGAAGTCGGAGTAGAGCAGACCGTCGATCGGCGCGCGGATCAGCCCGAGGGTGCGGAGCGTGTCGTTGACGAGGCCGTTGCGGCCGAGCAGCGGGATCCACGAGATCATGCGGATCACGTTCGAGGTCCAGAACGGGATCGTGCACAGCAGGAACAGGCCCATCCGCACCGTGCCGGAGCGGATGTGGAAGGCCAGGAAGTAGGCGATCGCGAAGCCGAGCGGCAGGGTGATCGCCAGCGTCAGCACGACGAACTTCACCGTCGACAGGTAGGTGCGCACCGTCGTGCAGAGGTCGGCCGACAGGCAGCCGTCGAACACGTCGGCGTAGTTCTGCAGGGTCAGCGCCGGGATGATCTCGTACTCGTTGTACTCCCAGAGCGACACGATCCCGGTGAGGACCAGCGGAACCACGAGGAAGACCAGGAAGACGAGGGCCAGCGGGGCGGCCTGGAGGTAGGCGAGGACGCGGCGGCGGGGCCGTGGCGACGCGGCCGAGTTCGCGACCGGCGCGGCGGACGTGGCGGCGGGCAGGGCGAGATCGGTCATAGGGCGCGCCCCCGGCGCGGCGACGCATCCTTCATCCGCCGCGGGCTCCGATGGTCACACACCGGCTCCTGCGCGGCGCGACGCACCCCCTCTCCCGTGCGGGAGAGGGTTGGGGTGAGGGGCCTGGGCTGTCCGGAGAGGTCGCATCCCTCACCCTGTCCCTCTCCCGCACGGGAGAGGGAACCCGCGTTCCGTCCGGCGGCCGAGCGCTCGCGCAGGATGGGCGATTCCGGTTGCCCGCAGAGGAGGGCGGGCGGGAAGGCGCCATCCGCCCTCACGCCGCGATGAACTCGTTCCACTTGCGCACCATGTAGGTGTTCTCGTCCATCACGGCGTTCCAGCAGGCGACCGACCCCATCCGCGCGTCGAAGGACCCGCCGTCGCGGGTGGCTCCGGCCTTCTCGATCAGGGTGCCGTCGGGGCCGAGGATGTCCTTCTCGGCGGGCTTCCCCTCCATCCAGAAGGCCCACTCGTAGGGCTGCATGTTCGCCTGGGCGGTCTCCAGCACGGCCGAGTAGTAGCCCTGCCGGTTGAGGTAGGCCCCGGCCCAGCCGGACAGGAACCAGTTGATGAAGTCGTAGGCGGCATCGAGCTTCCTGCCGCTCAGGGTCTTGGGGATGCCGAAGCCCGAGGCCCAGGCCCGGTAGCCCTCCTTGAGCGGCTGGTAGGTGCAGGGCACGCCCTGCGCGCGGACCTTGGTGACGGCGGGCGACCACATCGACTGGATCACCGTCTCGCCGGACGCCATCAGGTTCACGGATTCGTTGAAGTCCTGCCAGAAGGCGCGGAACTGGCCGGCGCGCTTGGCCTCGATCAGCACCTTGATGGTGCGGTCGATCTCGGGCTTCGTCATGTTGCCCTTGTCGCCATAGGTGTAGTCGCCGGTGGCCTCCACCACCATGGCGGCGTCCATGATGCCGATCGACGGGATGTTGAGGATCGAGGCCTTGCCCTTGAAGGCCGGGTTCAGCAGTTCCTTCCAGCTCGTCACCGGGATCTTGATCAGGTCCGGCCGGATGCCGAGCGTGTCGGCGTTGTAGACGGTGGGGATCAGGGAGATCCAGCCGGTCTGTTCGCCGGCAAACTTCTTGGAGTCCGGGCCTTCGAGATAGAAGACCTTCCTGGGCGCCGTGCCCTGGTCGCCGATCTTCCTGCCGGCCACCTCGCCCTTCGTGAACACGGTGGAGATCTTGTCGGCGAGGGTGATCCGCTTGGCGTCCATGCCCTGGAGGTTGCCGGCGGGCAGGATCTTCTTGAGGCTGAAATACTCGGTGTCGACCAGGTCGAACGAATTCGGCTGGGTGACGACGCGCTTGGTCACCTCGTCGGTGACCACGGGGATGTACTCGATGGTGAGCCCCAGATCCTCCTTCACCTTGCGGGCGATGTCGGCGGACTGGTTCACCGCGGTGCCGAGGTAGCGCAGGGTCACCGGCTCGGCGGCGTGCACGGCCGGGAAGCCGGTCACCGGCGTGGTCGCCAGCGCTGCGGCCCCCTTCAGCAGCGTGCGCCGGGTCGGCCTCGGGAACAGGTCCATGGTCGTCTCCGTGGGTTACGCATCGAGGGGGTGGGCGGCGGCCGCGTCCCAACCGACCGGGACCGAGTCGCCCGGCCGGAGCGGGCGGGCGGCGAACGCCGCGTCGCTGAGGATCACGGTCAGCGCGGCCGGGTTCTCCGGCGCCCGCTCCAGCCCGTCGGCATTGAGGCCGACATGGACGCTGGTCCCCTGGTACTCGACGGCGACCACCCGAGCCGACAGCGCGTCGGGACCGGCCTCGGATCCGAGGCGCATCCGGTCGGCGCGCACCGCGATCAGCCCGTCGGGCAGGCGGATGACGTTGTGGCCGCCGATGAACCGCGCCACGAAGGCGGTGGCCGGGCGTTCGAACACGGTGCGCGGGTCGGCGGCCTGCTCGATCCGGCCGGCATTCATCACCACCACGAGGTCGGAGAGCGCCATCGCCTCCTCCTGGCTGTGGGTGACGTGGATGAAGGTGAGGCCCAGCTCAGTCTGGATCCGCTTCAGCTCCACCCGCATCCGCACCCGCAGGAACGGGTCGAGGGCGGAGAGCGGCTCGTCGAGGAGCAGCACCTTCGGGCCGGTGACGAGGGCGCGGGCCAGCGCCACGCGCTGCTGCTGGCCGCCCGAGAGCTGGGCCGGCAGGCGTCCGGCGAGGTGGCCCATCTGCACGAGGTCGAGCATCGCCATCGCCTTGGCCCGGCGCTCCGCCCTGCCGACACCGCGCATCCTCAGGCTGAAGGCGACGTTGTCGCGCGCGTCGAGATGCGGGAACAGCGCGTAGCTCTGGAACATCATCGCGGTGCCGCGCTCGGCCGGGGCCGCGTCGCCCACGGCCTGCGGGCCGATCACCACGTCGCCCGCGCTCGCGCGCTCGTGGCCGCCGATCATCCGGAGCGTCGTGGTCTTGCCGCAACCGGAGGGGCCGAGCAGGCAGCAATAGGCGCCGGACGGCACCTTCAGGTCGATGCCGTCGACCGCAATGGCCGCGCCGTAGCGCTTGGTCAGGCCGATCAGCTCGACATCCATGTGAGGCTCCCCCCGGAGATCACGCAAGCGATGGGCCAGCCCGGCCGTCAGGCCTCCCGCCGCTCGGCCGGATCGACGGCCCGGTCGAGGACCCGCCCGCGGCCCGGCTCGGACAGGACCCGGCCGTCCTCCGCGATGACCTGCCCGCCCGCGATGGTCATGACCGGCCAGCCGGTCACCGCAAAACCTTCCCAGGGCGTGTAGTCGGAGCCGTGGTGCAGGTTCGCCTGGCGGATGGTCTCGCGCTTGTTCGGATCCCACAGCGTGAGGTCGGCGTCGAAGCCCGGGGCGATCGACCCTTTCCGCGGGTAGAGCCCGTACAGCTTGGCGTGGTTCGTGGCGGTCAGCGCGGCGAACTGGTTGAGGCTGATCCGCCCCTTCGAGACCCCCTCCGAGAAGAACACCGGCAGCCGCGTCTCGATGCCGGGGATGCCGTTCGGGATCCAGCGGAAGGAGGTCTTGCCCCGCGGGTTCAGCTTGCCCTGCGGGTCGTCGTAGCGGAACGGGCAATGGTCGGAGGAGACCACGTCGAAGATCCCGCGCCGGATCCCCGACCACACCGCCTCCTGGCTCGCGACGTCTCGCGTCGGCGGCGAGCAGACGTACTTCGCCCCCGCCATGAGGTCCTCCTGGCCGAGGCCCTTCATGTCCTCGGCCGTCAGCGTCAGGTATTGCGGGCAGGTCTCGGCCCGGATCTTCAGGCCCCGTCCTTGAGCCCATGCAATCTGCTCGGTGGCCTCGCGGCCCGAGACGTGGACGATCACGATGGGCAGGTCGATCAGCTCGGCGTGGCTGATCGCCCGGTGGGCCGCCTCCCGCTCGACGATCTCGGGGCGCGACAGGGCGTGGCCGTAGGGTCGGGTCTCGCCCGCCCGCTCCAGTCGCTCGCTGAGGTAGCGGATCGCGTCGTAGCCCTCGGCGTGAACCATGACCCGGGCGCCCTGCCGCCGCGCGACGTGGAACACGTCGAGGAGCTGGCGGTCGTTCAGCACGAGGTCGTCGTAGGTCATGAAGACCTTGAACGAGGTGTAGCCGTCGGCGACCAAAGCCGGCAGCTCCTGGCCGAGCACCGCCTCGCTCGGGTCCGAGATGATCATGTGGATCGCCACGTCGACGTGGCACTGGCCCTCGGCCTTGGCCCGGTAGGCGTCGACGGCGCCGCGCAGGGAGGCGCCCCGGGGCTGGAGCGCGAAGGGCATCACGCAGGTGTTGCCGCCGGCCGCCGCCGCCCGGGTGGCGCTGGCGAAGTCGTCGGCCATGACGATGCCGGGGCCGGATTCCTGGGCGATGTGAACGTGGCTGTCGATGCCGCCGGGCAGGACCAGCAGGCCGGAGGCGTCGATCACCCGGGCGGCATCGGCGATGCCCTCCGCCACCGCCACGATCCGCCCGCTGCGCACGCCGACATCGGCCCGGACCGTGTCGCTCGCCGTGACCACCGTGCCGCCGCGGATCGCGAGGTCGAATTCGGGCATGACGCTTACTCCTCCGCGCGGCCGGGCGCGCCTCGGGCCGGGTGCATGCATCGTCCGCGCCGATTCGCGATACCGGAAGGAGGTCACAGCCGCCGGGCCGAATCTAGCGTGCCTCCGCAGATCGCAGGCCGGACGGCGCGGTCGGGTGGAACTGCCGCCACACCCGCCGCATGTGCCGGGCGGAGCCGAAGCCGGCCCGCTCTGCGACCCGCTCCAGGTCGAGATCGGTCTGGGTGATCAGGTCCCGGGCCAGCGCGATCCGGGCGCGGTTGACGGCGTCCGTGATCGTCATGCCCGCGTGGACCCTGAACAGCCGCGCGAGGTTGCGCGGGCTCGCCCCGGCCATCCGGCCGAGCAGGGCGGGCGACCAAGCGCAGGCGGGATCGGCGGTGATCGCGTCCTGCGCCCGGTGCACCGCCGGGTGGAGGTGGCTGCGCCCCTCGAGCCAGGGTGAGAGCTGGGGATCGGCGGGGCCGCGCCGCATGTACACGACGAGGGTCCGGGCCACCGCGACCGCCGTCGCCGGGCCGGCCCAGTCCGCCACGAGATGCAGCATCAGGTCGATGCCGGCGGTGACGCCGGCGCTGCTGAACCGGTCGCGATCCTGCACGAACAGCCGGTTCTCCATCACCGTCGCCCGGGGCGCCGCCGCACGCAGACGGGCACAACTGGCGTGATGGGTGGTGCAGGCGTAGCCGTCGAGCAGCCCGGCGCGCGCCGCCAGCAGAGCGCCTTCGCAGATCGTCACGACGATGTGGCCCGGCCGGATGGCACGGCGCAGCCACGCGACGATCGCGGCCTCCGCGGCGGCGTCGGCCTCGGAATCCGGTTCGATCCCGAGACTGCGCGTCGCAGAGCCCGGCAGGAGCACGACCGTCCCATCGGCGATCGCCTCGGGCAGCGGTCCGGCCCCGCCCAGGTCGAGCCCGATCGAGCTGTGGGTCAGCCGCTGCGGCGCCGCGTAGGTCACCGCGAAGCCGGCCCGGTTCTGTACGGAGTCCGCGATCCGCAGGACCTCCAGCGGTCCAGCGATGTCGAGCAGCAGGGCGCGCGGCGGCAGGACCACGAGGACCGCGATGCGCCGCCCCGCCCCGCTCATGCGGCGACCGGCAGGTCGCGGCCGGCGAGCGCCTGCGCGACCGTGGCGATCCGGGCGAAGCGATCGGCCAGCACAAGCTCGGTGCGCGCCTTGATGTCGTCGGCGCTGAAGCGGCGGCCGTCCGGATGGGTCATCGCGAAGGTCAGGGTGGCGTCCGTCACGTAATCGACCTCCCAGCCGCTGTCGGATGCCTGGCGGGTGGTTGTCTCGCAACACTGCTCGGTCCGGACGCCCGATACGATCAGGCGGCGGATGCCGTGCCGTGTCAGCCAGCCCGCGAGGCCGCTCTCGACCAGGGCGCTGTGGCGACGCTTCTGGAAGACCGCCGTCGGCGCGATGGCGACGCCCTCGAGGGTCCGGACATGGCCCGATTCCGGCGAGAAAGGCCCGGTCTCCGCCACGTGAAACACCTGCAGCACCGGGATCCCGCGTGCCACGGCGCCGTCGATGAGCGCTTGCAGATGCCCGGTGAAGCGCGGGACATCGGTCTCGCACCAGAACGGTCGGTGGCGGAAGGACTCCTGGACATCGATGACCAGCAGCGCAACATCGGACATAAGCGGCCTCCCGAGGCGTGGATGCGAGGGCAGCATCCGCCCTCGTGATCGCGTGCGAAAGCAACCGCGTGGCCAACGACCGGACATATCCGGCCATCCCGCCCGGGCGTTCGGGCGGTTGCCGGGAGGCTACCCGTGACCGGACGTCCCGAAGCCCTCTTCGTCCTGACCGGGGCCGGCGTTTCGGCCGAGAGCGGCCTTGGCACGTTCCGGGACCGCGGCGGCCTCTGGGCGCGGTTCGACCCGATGACGCTCGCCACCCCGGAGGCCTACGCCGCCGATCCCGACACGGTGCTCGACTTCTACGATCATCGCCGCCGCGGCGTGGTCGCGGCCGTGCCCAATGCCGCCCACGACGCCCTGGTCCGGGCCGAGGCGCGGCTCGCCGAACGGGGCGGCCGGCTGTTCCTGTGCACGCAGAACGTCGATGACCTCCACGAGCGCGCGGGCTCGCGGGCGGTGATCCACATGCACGGCGAGTTGCTCAAGGCGCGCTGCTGCGCCTGCGGGGCCGTCACGCCCTGGCGAACGGACCTCACCCGTGCGGAGACCTGCCCCGCCTGCGGCACGCAGGGCCGGATGCGGCCGGACGTGGTCTGGTTCGGCGAGATGCCCCTGCACGGCGACGCCATCGAGGCGGCGCTGGGCGAAGCCGATCTGTTCGTGGCGGTGGGCACGTCGGGGGCGGTCTATCCGGCGGCCGGCTACGTGCGGCAAGCCCGTGCCCTCGGGATCCCCACCTGCGAGATCAACCTGGAGCCATCGGACAACGCCGACGCCTTCGACGACGCTCGCTACGGGCCGGCGAGCGCGGTGCTGCCCCGCTACCTGTCCGAACGCGGGCTGTAGGCGGGTGGAACGACAGGCGGGGCGGGGAGCCCGCGCCGGATCGGCGTCGCGGCGCCGGGCGGCCTGACGC
>NZ_JBFULS010000036.1:0-51781 GCF_054049775.1 Methylobacterium sp. P5_C11
CTCTTCGTGGTCAAGGCGGGGCACAATTATTGATTGTGTAGACGTTTTGACTGATGCCAATGGTGAACAATTCGAATTCAAGATTGAAAGCTTTTGCAACGGGTATGCGCTGCTTAGTTACGGATATTTGCTTCGACCCAAACGGTCTCTGATCAGCGCCGCGTAATGATACCTAATTTGCGTGCTTTATCTACGGTAAATGCCTTGATACGCGGTGCTGCTCGATTCGCAGCAGCGAGCATCACGGCTTCTTCCATCCGACCACAACACCATTTTTATCTCAACGCGGCGTCAAGACCAGGCCGGAGATGGGGATGCCCCCAGAGGCCACGCCGGCACCCGTACAGGCCRCCGGCGCGATCAAGGGCAACATCTCGCGCAAGGGCGACAAGATCTACCACCTGCCCGGGACCCGGGACTACGACCTGACCGTGATCGACGCGAGCTCCGGCGAGCGGATGTTCTGCAGCGAGGATCAGGYGAAGGCGGCAGGCTGGCGGGCGGCGCGCGGCTGATGGTTCTTGGCCGCTCGGCCCCGCGCCTATCTGCTCACGGGCGGGGGAGCGAGTGGCTCGGGGGCGAAACCTCAAAACGTTCGATGGCAGCTCGGTAGACGAGAGCGCATCCAAGCGGGCATCGCGTTGGATGGGGTCATGGAGTTGGATCGGTGCCTTCGGTCTGAGTGGCGCCGCAGGAAAGCTTTCGACCAAGAGCGCCAACATCCGGAACCGGTCGTCCAGCATTACCGCCGGCGGCTCTCCCGTGATGACCCGCCAGCGCGCGACGAAGTCGGCGAGCGGCATGCGCGCGAGTGCCCCCGAACCAGGCATGAGGCAACCAACTGGTGATCGCGCGAAGCCTTCCATGGTCGCAGAAACTACGGCCACGCCTCGCGGTTTCATGCGTGCTTTTCACAGAGTCAACGTTGCCTTATCGGCGCGATTATAAAAAAGCCCGCGCCGGCGAGCCGGGCGGGCTTAGAGTATCGCAAATCAGACAAGCGTCCGATGCGGGCAGGGTAACGTCCCCGCAGATTTCATCACAATGGCACCGTCGGACGCGCGGCAAAGTGCTCGTGCCGGCATCACGGACTTTCAGGCAGCCTCGGTCCCCAAGCGTTTGCGCCTGGCCATGCCACCGGGTTGGCCAAAGGCGATTGCCTTCGCGAGCGCCGAGCGCAGGGCGGCGTAGCCCGGCGCGACCATCGGGTAGTCGACCGGTAGACCGTAGCGCTCGCGGTAGGACCTCGCATCGAGACCGTGGCTGGAAAGATGGCGCTTGAGCGTCTTGTAGGTCTTGCCGTCGATGAAGCTGACGATCCCGTCGTGCTGCACCGACTTGCGGATCTGCGCGGCCGAAGGCTTCTCGACCTGGCCTGCGGAGGCGGCCGTCCCAGGGGTGGCGCCGGAGGCTAAGCCCGCGACTACGCCATGAATGTTCCGGATCAGGGTAGGAAGCTCGGAGGCGGGGACGGGATTGTTCGACACGTAAGCGGCGACAATCGCGACAGACACCTCGGTCAATTCGGGAGCATGCCCGATGCTTTCGTTTATCACTCTCTTCCCCCCATTTTTTGGCGCTCGATCGAATATGCCGAGCGACTCCGCTTAACCTATGTAATCCGAGCGAA
Source organism: Methylobacterium sp. P5_C11 (assembly GCF_054049775.1). NCBI lineage: Bacteria > Pseudomonadati > Pseudomonadota > Alphaproteobacteria > Hyphomicrobiales > Methylobacteriaceae > Methylobacterium > Methylobacterium sp. P5_C11. The sequence continues at coordinate 1,631 of NZ_JBFULS010000036.1, forward strand.
GACAAGACATCTCTCAGCAATCATTGCCCGGCGCCCATCACTTTTATGTGTTCAGAAGCGGCGCGGCGGCATGCAATGCTCTATCGCCAGTATGCCGCCCCTAATCTAGGGAGCCATTCTGGTTGATGGATGCGGGCGGATCCGTTCAGGGTTAACCCTGAAGTCAGGTTGTTGAGCGGCTACCACGAACCTTTGGTCATAGCTTTGGGCCTAGGCGCGAATACATCGGTCGTACTTCGCCGAATAAGGCGGCTCGCCCTGGCTCTGACATAGGCAAGCCGCCGTCCTATCGGATGAGGCGGCAGCCTATTGCGTCCCGGATCGTCTGAGGGAACCTTGCCATTTGTCAGTCGACGAACGATCGGCGACACGGGAGGAATCCATGACGATTTTCCAGGTGAGGCAGAACAGCACTCGCGCGGTGCTCTGGACGGGTCAGGCCGAGAGCGCGGATCGGGCGCTCGACGTCGCGGCCCAGGCGGCCGGCTACCGTGCTTTCGCAGAGATGCCGGATGCTGTTCGGTCAGACATGTCGGCAGAGGCCGTGACGGTCTAAGCGCAAGCGTGAAAAAGCCCCGCGCGGCGGTGCCGGCGGGGCTGCATGAATCCTTACTATGCAGGTAGCTCACTCAGCCGCGACAGCGACCTTCTTTCGGCCCCGGGCTGGCTTCTCAGTCGGCGCGGCGGCCGGTTCCGCAGCCTTCTTTCGACCACGGGCCTTGGGCGCCTCCGCAACCGTCTCGTCGGCGGCAGCAGCCTTCGGGGCCGCGTTCCGGCGCTGGTTGCCAAGGCCAAGGCCCAGGCTCTTGGCGAGCGCTGAGCGCTGGGCCGAGTAGTTGGCTGCGGTGGATGGGTAGTCGCGCGGAAGGCCGAAGCGCTCGCGGTACTCCTCGATCGTCAGCCCAGCGCCTTTCAGGTGCCGCTTCAGCGTCTTGTACGGCTTGCCGTCGATGAAGCTGATCAGCGCGTCCGGCGTGATCGACTTGCGGATCTGCGAGGGCGTCAGCTTCTCGACCTTCGTCTCGGTGGAAGCAGGGGCACTGTTAAGCCCGGCGACCGCAGCGTGAACTTCGCTCAGAAGAGCCGGGAGGTCGGCCGGCCGCAYCGAGTTGTTCGAAACGTAGGCGGCGACAACGGTGGCAGTGAGATCGATAAAATCGAAGTGCTCCGCTCCTGAAACTTGAGTGCTCTCGTCCATTTGCATCTCCTCATTTTGCGTGCAAAACGAACGAGGCCAATGTGCGCATTAGTCAAGAGGAGTTTCGGGATTTTCGGCAGATTGCGTCAAATATCTGCGGATTTCATGCGACATTTCTAGACTGTAACTGCGGCGACGCTCGCTCAACTCCAGTCGCTCAGGTCTTCCTTCGCCCCGGGCTCCGAGATGCCCATGTCGGCGGTGAGACCGCCGCGGCTCTTCACCCGCACCGAGGTCGCCCGGACTCCGCTGCGACGCAGGCCCGTCAGCTCGATCTGGCCGTAGAAGCCGGACTGGCCGAACCGATCGACATGCCGTCCAAGCTCGGCGATGTGCTCCCTGAGATCTCCCATCCCGCGAGCGCCCGCGCCGGCTGCCGGTGCATCTGGGACCTGAGGCCCGCCGCCGGTGATCGACCGGATCGACCCGTTCGGCATGCGCATGGTGCCGTCGCCGAGATCCAAGCCCTCGATGCCGTCGAGGCCCTTCACGAGCCGAAGCTCGGCGGCCGCCGCGTCCTTCACGCCGGACAGGTTGCTGCCCAACGGCGCGCGATCGCCCCGGCGAATGGCCGCACGGAGCGACGGATTGAACGGAGCCCAATCCTGAGGCCGTCCACCCCTGCTCCGCAGAAGCGCCAGCGCGACGCGCGTTTGCTCCTCCAGGGTGGAGGACATCGCGTTCCGCGTCTTGATCCCGAGACCGGGCGCGAGCCGCCGCCAGTTGGAGTTGAGGATCTGGAAATAGCCCTGAGCGGTGGCGCCTCGGGCCGTCATCGGATCGAGGCCCTGGCGGGTACCCACGTAGTTCAGGGTGTTCCGACCGTGGCTCTCGTGCAGCTGGATCAAGCCGAGCATGTTGCGCTCGGCATCCGTCATCTCGACTGAGGCGGGGATGCCGGGTATCGCGCCATCCCCGCTTGCCCCACTGCCACCCGAACCGCCGCCTCGGAAGCTGAGACCACCGCCCCCTCCGCCGCCCATCCCGATCCCGCTACCAACACCAACACCACCGCCGCCGAAGCCGGTGCGCTGGATCATGCTGCCGAGGCCACCGCCTCCGCCGAAGCTGGCGGTCTGAACGCCAGAGCCCCCGCCCACGCCGCTTGAGCCAGCGCCGGGGGCAAAATTGATCGGGATGAAGACGCCGGCGGAGAACAGCTGCTGCAGGCGCTGCATGATGCCGAGCCCCTGCTCCTGCACCTCCGGCGCCTTGTCGGACAGCCCCTGCTTGATGCCGTCACCGGCCTTCTTGCCGGCCTCGGTGCCTTTCTCCTGCGCCTTGGTGGCCATCTCGGGGCCGAGGCCCGGCAGCTCGTCGCCGGGGTTGAGCGGGGCCGCGTTCTTCCGGGCGTCGGCCAGGCCGCGGGCGTAGCGATCGGCATCACGCTTCGCCAAAGCCTCCGGGCTCTGTGCGCCACTGAGACCGAAGCTATTCAGGCCGGACCCGCCGAGGCTGTAGGGCACGTCGCCCTGCTTCAGCGTCATGCTCGGGATGGCCTTCGAGCGGTCGCCCAGGATGGCGTTGCCGGCGTTCGGGTCGAGGAAGTTCAGGCCCGACCGCAACCAACCATCCTGTTCGAGGTTCGGCAGCTCGAAGATGTGATGCTGCTGCGCCTTCTCGGCCAACGGTTCCAGCGCGAGGGCGCCGAAGGCGTTCAGGCCGAAGCTCAGTGCGCCCTTCAGCTTGCCGCCCTTGCTTGCAGCCCCGCCTGGGGCGCCCGGCAAGCCGCCAAGGCTGCCACCTCCAAGCTTCACCGCTGCGGCCGACAAGGCTGCGGCCGAGCCGTCGAGCGCGACAGCCGAGCCCTTCAGACCGAAGCCGCCGCTCATCAGCTTCCACACCGCCGCCGACGCGGCGCCCGCACCCGCGAAGCCCACGCCGAGCGCTGCCCCGGCCTCGTATTTCGCGATGTCCGGGTGCGCCTTGTTAAAGGCCTCCAGGCTGGTCGAGAACGCGCCGATCCGCCCGGCAATAGCGTCGAGCCCGTGTGCGGCGTCCTTCATCACCGGGGCCGTAACGACCCCCGCGAAGGTCTCCAAGCTCTTGGAAATCGACTGCACGCCCGTCAGAGCGTCATCTCGGTTCAGCGCCTGGCCGGCCGTGCCCGAGGCGGCGCCGTATCCTCGAGCGTGGGCTTCGAAGCTCTCGCGCTGCGTCACCAGCTTCGACACCACGTCGGCGGCCGTCGAGGTGAAGTTCTTCTGGATCCAGGCGAGCTGATCGCTCTCCGCCTTGATGCCGGCCTTACGCAGGTGCGGCAGCAGGATCGTGTAGACCCACTGGTCGAAGTCCGTGGCTGCGAGGTCGTCGCCCTTCACCGCGTGCTTCACGCCGGCCTTGACGCCCTTCACCTCACCCGTCTTCAGGTAGTCGAGGTTCTTCTCGTCGATCAGGCCGATGCGAGCGAACTCCTTGGCCTTGGAATGCAGGTTCTGCATCCCGCCGACGATCTGCTTCTGCGCCATCTGGACGGAGTTACCGGCGGTCGAGCCGCCCATCTCCTGACCGAGCGACTGCATCGTGGTCATGATGAAGCGGTCCGACCACCGCGCGCCCGCGGCCTTCGAGTACTTCTGCATCTCGTAGATGCCCTCGGGGGTGATGATCTTACCCATCACCTGCATGGCCTTCACGTAGCCATCGAGGAGCTTGGTGAACCGCTCCGGGTCCTTGGCCGCGCCGATCGCCTCGGCGCCCTTGATGAGCAGCCCGAGGCCGTGGCTGGCGGTGCCGGTGGAATCGTTGGCGTCGAGGATCGATTTCGCCTGAACCATCGGGCGGATGATGTGGTCCACCTCGTGCGGGTCGGTCATCACGGACCGCATCTCCTTCCAGAGCTCCATCACGGAGGACTGGGTCACGTTCTTCATCTCCACCGCGAGCTTCAGGCTCTCGTCCGTGATGTGCTGGCGCTCGGCCGCCGGGACGCCGGCCGCCTCCAGCTTGACCCGCTCGCGTTGCACCTCGGCGCCCGCATGCGCGGCACGCTCGGCGGTGTGGATCACCCCATGCGCACCGACGTAGCCGGCTGCGGCGGTGGCGGCGAGGTTGACGACCCCGTGCTGCCGGACGTGGCGGGCATGCTCGGCCTGCTCGTGCGCGTGGCGCCGGGCCGACGCAGCGGCCCGGTCCTGCATCTGAACCTCACGCCCGAGGGCGGCGGTGGTCGCCTCAAACGCGGTCTTCAGCCGGCGCTGGTGACCTTCCAGGTTCGACAGGTCCGCCCCGAGGCGGGCGGCGGCGCTGTCCGCCTCCTTCATCGCCGCGGCCTCGGCCCGCATGGCGGTGGCGGTCTTCGTCACCTCGCGCTCGGCGCGCTGGTGCGCCACCGTGACCTCGCGCAGCGCCTTCGTAGCGGCCGTATACCGAGCGGCCTCGTCCGTGCCGGCCGCAGGCTTCACATTGCCGAAGGCGGCCTTCGCCTGCCGGGCGGCACCGAGCGCCTTCGTGTACTGCTCCAGGCTCGCCTCGGCCGCCTTGGCTTCGGCCTGCGCCTTGGCGAAGCCCCCGCGGCCGGCCAAGGCCTTGTTGACGGCGTTGAACGCCGCCTCCGTCTTCGCGGCCTCGCCCGAGAGCTTACGCATGCTCTCGGAGATGTCCGCCTCCTTGGCGAAGGACTTGGCCGCCTTGGACACCTTGTCGAAGATCTGGGACGCGCGATCCTCACCGGTGATGATGAGTTTCGCTTCGATGGTCTTGGCCATTCGAGTAGACCCCTGATCTGCTGCGTTAACGCTTCTCGGGTGGGGCGATCAGTTCTCTGTAGTACCAGAGGATTTCACGCGCGCTCAGGTCCCTGAGGTCGCTAGGTCGCCATTCGAAGTCTCGGATGAGGTCTTTGACGACGTCTTCGATGCCGCGGCGACCCCCTCCGCGGCAAGGCCAAAACCCACGAACAGGTCGACCACCTTGTGCGCGTCGGCGAGGCCCAGCTGTACGAGCGCGAGGGGGTCGTCCGGCTTTAGAAGACAGGCCTCGGCGTACTGCTCGACCACACCGTTGTCGGGCACAGCCACGAGGTTGCCGTCGCCGCGGGGCACCCAGCGGTAGCAAGGGCCGAGCTTCATGAAGTCGGACCACTTCGGCTCCCGAAACACCAGTTCGCGGGACACCTCGTGGCCGACCAAGGCGGCTTCGAGCTTCACGGTATGCTGAGCGGGCACTGGTTTCCTCCGGGATCGGTGCGGGTCAGTGGATCGGAGCCGAGGCTTCGAGCGCCTCGACTGCGGCGATGGTGGTCTCGACGACGGCGATGTGCGCCTCGGTGGACTCAGACAGCCTGACCAGAAGGTCCGTGGCGACATCGGTGCCGATCGCCTCCAGGCGAGCCGCGATCTGCCGCAGCAGCGCCACGTGCGAGCAGTCAGGGTTTTCGAGGAGCGCGGCGCTCAATGTCGCGTCTCCTCGTCAAGCAGGATCGGGATCAGGGCCACCCACGAGGACACCGCATCGACTGAGCGCAGCTCCGGCGCTTGGCGGAGCAGCAGCACCGCCCCGTCGGGTGACAGGTCGAAGCGCAACGCCAACGCGAAGGCGACGAGGCGGCGCTCCTCGGCCGCGGCCTCCGGAGCATCCATGATCGCGCTGATCCGGGTGTCCCGGCGGAGGCGGTGGGCCTCCGCGCAGTCCGCCGCGTCGAGGCGATCGAGCTCGGCCAGAGTCACGCCACGCTCCGCAGGCGCTGCGCGACCTGGGCGGGGCCGCCGTCGTGCGGGGTGTCGTCCAGCATCTCGAACCGCTCCCGCACCGGGCGGGCGTCATCGCCGGGCTCCGGCAATTCGCGGCTCAGGTGAGCGAGGGCGGTGTCGACGCTGCGGAACCGCTCGGCGGTCACGAAGTCCTCGTGGTGAGCGTCGAAGGCCGGTAGGTTCACGGCGTTCAGGAGCGATGAGCCGTTCCATGGCGCTTCGATCGCGGCGCGGTAGCGGGTGCGGGTGTAGCGGCGACGGGTGCACTCGAACGGGACACCGCGACCGGCGACCCTCCCCGGGTTGCCCGGGTAAAGAAGCCCCTTATTGCCGCCCGCCTGGGGCTGCACTTCCGCCTGCTGAGCGTCCGGCACCGGCTCTCCCCGGCCATTGATCGTCCAGAGCAGGACCTCCTCCCGGCTGAGGATCTCCTCCGGTGTGCGGGCGAGGCGGCGCAACTCGTCCTCGACGGGCGGGATCCAGCCGAACTCTTCCTGCAGGGGGGAGGCTTGCTCACGGGCCACCTCAGCTTCGGCGAGATCCCGGAGCAGGATCCGCAGGGCCAGGGCATGCCGGCGGTACTCGGCCGGGAGCCGCGCGCGGATGGCGTCGCATTTCGCCACGGCATCGGCGTGCTGGACGCGGCGGGCGTCCCGCTCCCGGTCGTCCCGGACGCTGGCGATGCGGCGGGTGAGCGCCGCCACGAGGGCCTCGGCGCGGTCCAGGTCGACGACCGCCCGGGCCTTGGTCTCCTGGATCTTCGCCAACTCCGCGGGCGATGCGTCGAGGATCTGCTCCCGATAGCTGGCCTCGGCGGCATCCCGGTCTCGGGTGGCGGCCGCGATCTGGCCGCGGGCCTCGGCGAGCCCGGCGTCCAGGGCGTCGAGGTCGGTGCCGGTACGGCTCAGCGCCACGAGGTCGGTGGCGGGCTTGGCGGTCTTCTGGCTGGGTGTCTTCACGGGCCGGCTCCTGCTGTGCGTTCACCCGGAGCGTTCACCGTTCACGGGTCTGGCGTTACCTGTTACCGGTTACCCCCACCGTGAACGGTCTGGGTAACGGCTAAGTAGCTGTGATTGCTTGAATTTCGTCGCGTTACCCGTGAACTGTTCACGGGCGTTACCGGGTTTTCGACCCTCAGCGCTAGGAAGGGGCCGCGCCTCTACAGCCCGTCTTTCCGTCGGACCGGCAGGGTCCCTCGGCCTGTGGCAGGAGGGTCGCAATGTTGCGGAAGGGATACACAATCCCATCACCAGGGCGACCCTCCACGAGCGGCCACCCGCATCGCGGCGAGCACGCTGTCCCTCGGATCGGGTGGAGCGGACGCGATGGCCTTGCACCGCGCGTCGTAGTCCTCAATGGCGGCCACGATCCTATCAAAGGCAGACTGCGCTTCGAACGGCATGGAGCGAGCACGATACTCTGCGGCCAGCGCCTGCATGTCCTGCACAGCGACGGCGCGGTCGCCTGCGCTGGCGATGACGCGCCTGCGGGTGAACCTCTCCGCGAGGGGAACGGGTACCTTCGACTGCCGCGCCGCCTGTTCGAGGGCCACGGCCCCCTCGTCGTAGGCGTCCAGGCTCCGGGTCAGGTCGTCGAACTGAGCCTGTGCCTCGTCCGACATGGAGCGGCCCCGCCACTCCGCGGCCAAGGTCTGGATGGCCTGGACGATCTCAGCACGCCCGTTCATGCGCCGGCCCCGTCCTTCGGGGTGACGCCCATGGCCTTCAGCGTCCGCTCCATCGAGAGGCGCGAGGCAGCAAGGCCAGCGCTGCCGCTGTCGACCGGGACGTGGGATGAAATCGAGGTCTTCTCTTCCTCGACCACGATCCGGTTGAACAGCTCGGCTCGGATCTCCTGGATGCCGAAGCCCTCGGCCAGCATGTTGGTGGCGAGTTCGGCCGGGATGCTCGGCTCCTTGCGCCGTGCGATGGCCGCCATCTGCATGACGGTGCCGACCTTGCTGACGCGGGTCTTGACCTCGTCGAGGCCCAAGCCCTGACCGAGGAAGCCGGCGGCGAGATGCGGGACGCCGCACTCGGTGCAGAGCGCTGCGATCTGAGCGGCTTCGTTGCGGCTGATGTCGGTCATCGGCAACACGTCCTGCAGCTTGGTTGAAAGGGCGGCACCCACGACGCTCGGGGCCTGAAACCGTGCGCCGCAGGTGCCTCGCCAGACGGACGGAGGGGCCGCCCGGCGAACTGGGATCAGGCGGCCTCGCGCCGAGCGATGCCCGGGCGAGCGGCCCGCCGCGGCATGGCATTCAGGAAGGCGTCGAAGTCGGCACGGCTGAACAGGGTGCGGCGGCCATACTTCCGGGCGACAAGGTCGCCGCGCTGCATGGCGTTGTAGATTCCGGCGCGGCTCAGCCGACTCTCGCGAACCACGTCATCGACGGTCAGCATGTCGGTGCGTGCGGTGTCCATGTGTGCCTCCGAATATCCAGCAGCAGTGTGTTTTGCTGCGGCTTAGGAGGCAATATTCCCCGTTCTTTCCGAAGCTTTCCCGTTCTTGCTACGCCGAATATTTGGGGGGGCTTAGTGCCCGCACAGGGCGAGCGCTACCGCGATCAGCGGGCCTGGATTTGATCGGGTTTGGCGACAGGACTATGGTCAGATCAGGGTGAGTCGAGCCTCCTTTCAACAGGAGATTTCAATGAGCGCGCCTGTCTATCCAGTCTATCCGGACCTGAACACGAGCTCGGCGAGCAATGCCGCAGCTAACCATCCGGACCACCGTCGAGGTCAGTGCGTCGATGGCGCGGACCAACTCGACAGCCCAATCCTGCTCGGCATCGCGTTCGCCGGCTCATCAGTGGCTTGCCTGCTGATCCGCCTATTGATCGGGTAAGAGCAACGGCGCCTGATCAGCCGAGATCAGGACCGAACCGGCTGCCGAACTGGCGAAGGTATGGTCCATGCGGCTCACCCTCGGTCACCAGGGCGATTGGGTCGTCGACCCTCGCGAGCTCGCCGCGCGGCTCGGTGTGAGCGCCGAAGAGCTGAAACGCCTGGAGCGGCACGGCTACGTCGATGCCCGGATCAAAGAGGATGCCGGCCACACGCGGGTGACCGTTCGCCTGCTCAACAGTGGCTGGCGCGGCACCTTCGATCAGAGCGGTACGCTTATCGGCGAGGAGAAGTGGTGAGCCGAGGAGGCGACTCGACGCTGCTTCACGTGCCCCGAAGCGCCACGCTAGCTGAAGGAGACGCTGGTACAGGGCGACGAGGGCAGCGCCGTGGCGTCGGCCCGCGCCATGAGCACGGAGCGTGCGACCGAGATCGCCCGGTGGATCGTGTCGCTTTGCTCCCGGGGCTGTGCGGCGCAGCTTTAGGAGCGGTGTTTGATCCCGCAGGATAGGTGCTGGACCGGAAATGTGACCGGCCTGGGCTGACCGGTCACACTGCCGGTCACACTTCGCGACGTCGTTTTAGCTGGCGTAGCAGCCCTGGATGTTTCGATAATCGCAACACCCAGGCTACCAGAACACCAGATTCACCCCCCCCCGTGGGTGGTCACACTGGTCACACTGGTCACACTTGCTAGTGCATGAAGGAGGGGTCAGACGTTTCGTTTTCCGAAACTGTGACCGGTGTGATCGGTGTGACTGGGGTATAGCGGCCGTATCCGACCACACGGACCTCGCCGGCCTTCACGAGCTTGGCGAGGAGCTTCCTCACGTTGTCGCCCTTCAGCTCGGTGAGGTCTGCGATCTCCTTCGGCCCAAGCGGCCGGCCAGCACCCTTCAGCGCATCCAGGATCGCCCGCCGCTCATCGCTGCGCCGGATCTCGACCGCATCGCCCAGCAGCCGCCAGCGGCAGGCTCCCGCCTCGAACTCCACCGCGGTCTCGATCTCCTCGATATCGCGGCCACGGCCGTAGAGCGTGGCGCCCGTTGCCCCCCGGGCCAGGATCAAGGTTGTGTCGGCACCGCCCGAGAGGCCGAGCGTCCCGCTGACCTTCTCGAAGGGATCCAAATCGGCGGGGCCCTTACGAGTGTGTGTGACGACGATGATCGCGATGTTGAACTCCAGCGCGAGGCCTTGGAGCCCCTTAATCACCTTGTAGTCCGCCTCGTACTGGCTCTCCTGGTTGCCGCGCCCCTCACGAAGCATCTGCAGCACATCAACGACGATCAGCCGCGGGTTGTGAGCCCCCTCGATCCACTTCCGTAGTTCGTCGAGCGCGGCTTGCCCCCGAGGCGCGACGGTCGTGTATTGAAAGGCGGCAGGCCAGTCTTTCGGGTCGACGAACGGCAGGAGCATCCCGATGCGCTTGTTCAGGCGCCGGTCGTTATCCTCCAGCGCCAAATACAACACGTCCCCTTGCTCGCAGGTGACGCCTCCAAGGCACTCGCCACCCAAGGAGACCGCGAGGCCGACGTCGAGGCAGAACCACGATTTCCCGATCTTCGGGTTGCCGGCGAAGAGGGTGAGCCCCTCGACCACGTACCCTGGCACCACATACCGGATCTCGCCGAATTCCGTGCCGCCGAGATCTCTCGCGGTGCGGATCTTGAAGGCTGTGTCGGACGGATCGGCCTTGGCCTTCTCGGCCTTTTTGGGTGCGTAGCCGAGCCATCCCGCAACGGTGACCCCTACCCCCTTGCCGAAGAGCTCGTCGAGCTTCGGGATGCCGTAGGCCCGGCCCCCGGTCTTATGCGCTCGGGCAGCATCCTCGGCAGCGCGGATCCGGTCTTCCCGTTCGTCGTCGCCAGCCGCGTCGACCACCGTCTCAACGAAGCAGGTGATGTCATCGACTGTCCAACCGACCCGGGACAGGAACCCGCCAAGAGCCTTGGAAGCTTCGTGCCGGCTGCCCGGGGGCGGCCAGTGTCGAATAAAGACCGCCGCGGCCGCCAACGCCGCGACGCGGGCCTGTAGGTGCGCGCCCGGTACTTCCTGGGGCTCACCATCACGGTCCCAGGCGATCCGCTCGCCGTCGACGTGCACCGAGCCCGGGAACACGGTCTGTGCGCCCTTGGCACCGCCGATCCGCAGCTCGACCAGCGTGTCTTTGCCGATCGGGTCTGTGAATTTGATGTTGGCCTTGCCGGCCGTCTCGGCCAGCGTCGTCCGGTACAGCCAGTGCGAGCGCGGTTTCGACGGCCGGCCGAAGATGGCCGCCGTGTCCGGCAGCAGATCGTCGGCCGCCGCGATCGCTTCGGGGCAGTCGAGGTCAACATCCGTGAGGCCGCCGGACGACGTGCCTAGCACCACGCCGATGTTCCGAGCGGCGCCGTTGAAGAAGCGGCCGACGGTCGCCTCCGTGAGGACGCGGTCTTGCCAACCCGCGTCCTTTGGGCCTTTGGTCCGGAACGGGATGGGTACGGGATTCCAGCCCCGGAGCACGTAGCTCCGGGCGATGTCGTAGGCCGACTCTCCCATGCGCCTACCTCGTCGGCCAAGCGTTGCGCAGGGTCATCTCGGCGTTGAACTTCAGCACCGCCTCGACCGCCGCGTAGAGGGCTTGCCGCTTCGTTACGCCGCCAGCGAGCTCCGAGCCCCCGCCTTCGTCCGTGAGCAGGCAGCACCAGGTCGACTCGCTGTCCGGGGCGACCAAGACCTCACGCGCCCGGCCAACGGGTTTCGCATCGTCCGGGACCGGATCGGGCCGCGGGCGGACGCGGCGCGGAAAGGTGTGAACGGAGGCGCTCATGCTCGCCCTCCGCTTGTATTGCGGCGGAGCGGCCCGAGACGCGCGAGCGCCCACTGATCAAGCTCTTGGACCGGGTAAAGCGGTGTGCGGCCGGCCTTATAAAATGGCGGCCCGTCGCTGTTGAGACACGCGATCTTGGCCAGTGTTGATGGCGTCAGTTCGATGCCAAAGTGATCGCGGAGATAACGGCTGGCCTCCCAACGGCGAAGCGGGGGCTTCTCCAAACATGCAGCGGCCGTGAAACTGTGATTTTCGCTCATAGATGTCGCTCCGGAGGTCTGAGAGCCGGGCTGGTCTGCAGCCGGCCAGATCAAACGGAGGCGCTGTTTGGATGTGCGACGGGAAGATTATCCGAGGACTAACCGAACAGGCCTACCAGCTAGCTCCGCTGAGGTCCGTACGCTCCGGAAAAGTCCGTTAGCTCCACAACATCCGCCAATGAACTTGGAGGATTCGGAGGTAATGTCAATCGCCGGTAGGTAAGCCAGCGGAAAATTTGCGGGTGCACGGCTTAAAAGCAGTGCGCCCGCGGTCTTCTAGGCGCCCTCCAGATCGCGATCGCCGCCGCGCAGCCATATGACCTGCGCGCCATGATGGTTCTCGGGTGCGCCGAGGCTGGGCTCGGCGTCGCCTCCGTCTTCCAGGTCTGGATCGCCATCGAGCTCATCGAGCGCGGTCACGAGGTGGTCGACGGCGTCGAGAGCCAGCGCGAGGGCGCCCTCTATGCGGGTCCGCGTGTCAGGAATGATCGACCGCTGACGGCGGCGAAACGGGATGACATTGCTCATCTCTCAAAGCCTCGTGCGAAGGGCTTCAGCGGCAGCGGCGAGCAGTTCGGCCGCGCCGTCGCGGCGGGCGGTCTCGGCGACGTCGCCGAGGCGATCGATGCATCGATCCTGCAATGCGGTGCAGAGGCCCATCTGCCAGGCTGCCAAGCGGCCGGAGGCGTTGGGCTCCTCAGATCCGTCTGCAACCTTCACGATGCACCGAGGCTGGCACGTGATGGCGCAACAAACCTCGGCGATCAGTGAGGCGGTGTCGTGCAGCTCCACGAGCTCGGGGACGGACAGCGCGTCGAGTTCGACCGCGGCGGCCACGGTGCCCGGCGTCGGCATGGCAGGCGCGGGCTTCGGCTTGACCCGGCGGGTCACGTTGTTGCGCAGCGCGGCCGCGCGCTGGCGCAGACCGGCGGGCTGGTAGGGGCGTGCTGGCTTCACAGGAGCCTCCTCAGACGGTCGGGATGAAGCCGTAGGCGAAGACGCCACCGGCGATGAGGAGCGTGGCCGTCAGCAGCTCGCCGGCGACATCCAGGAAGCGAGGCGCGCGGACGTGGGCGGTGTCCGGCCGCGTGGCGCGGATGACCGAGCCTCGGACGATCATGTCCGGGTCGAGCAGGGCGTCGGCTCGGGTCGGCGGAGGCGTGATGAGCCGGCGCTTGGCCGGACGCGGGGCGAGCGGGGGCGTTGCCATGACCGGGGATCTCCGGGGCTGAAAGGCACTAGGGGGTCTGTGACCCAACGCGGGTTGGCTTTGTCGCCCTGCGTTGGTACAGTGTACCTATAAGCCGTCAATTGGTACGGCGTCAACTCGCGTTTGGACAAAAACCAAATGACGCCTGTTCAGATCCGGATGGCTCGTGCTGCAGTGGGGTGGGGCGTCCGCGAATTAGCTGAGAAGGCCGGGGTCACAGCGAACACCGTCACACGCATTGAGAACGGAGCCGATGCGAAGCAGTCAACGCTGACTGCTATGCAGGCGGCTCTCGAAGCAGCCGGCGTCATCTTCATCCAGGAGAACGGCGAGGGGCCGGGCGTCAGGCTCCGCAAGACCGATCCGAGCGTGCCCCGGAGCCCCGCATGACGAAGCTCCCCCTCGGCATGCTGCCTCAAGGGCTGAGCCGTGATTAGGCCACGGAGTATTGCGGATGCGATTCGGTCTCGGCCTTCGACGATTGGGTCCGTAGGGGCATCGTGCCTAAGGCAATACGCGGCACAACCCGTTGGGACCGCAAGGCGATCGACCGCGCGCTTGATTGCCACTCTGGATTGCTCGTCGACAATGGGCTGTCGTTTGAAGAATGGGTAGCCAAGCACATGGAGTGACGCCTGTTCAGCGCAGCTGGTATACTCATCGACTGAAAAGATAAATATCGGTGCTTGATGCTGGCAGGGACACGGATGTGCGATCTGCACTCAATTAGCCGATTATCTAGGTCAGGACACAATTTTATACAAAATAGGAAGGTGCAGAATGAGCCCGATTGATAATGATCTTTTGAGCAAAAAGGGATCATCATACAGTCTGGGGACATCAAAGAAGGAATCGAAAATATACAAATATATAAATAGTCCAATATTGATTTGGTCTCTAACTGCAGTCGTTATAACGGTTGGAGGGGCATTCTACACCAATAAGCAAGCCTGCGTTAAATCAGCTCAAGACAAAATGCAGGCGTTTGATGATGCGCTCAGTGAGCTTCAGGGTCGAGAAATCTATGTGAGTGAGGCGGTCGGTGCCGCTAGAAATGTAGAAGAACTCAGGCTGTCTTTAAAAAATATCGAAAATTCCAAGCAGCAGTTCAAGAATCACTCAAGTAAAGGTATCTTGCACGATGCTTGGCTTATAGCCAAGGACGCTGGATTAAAGCAAAGCGACCCGTCGTCTCCCGAATTTGCTGATTTGCCGAATTTCCTGCCGAATTTGATGCCAATAGAAGAATATCTAATCTTAAAGCAAAGCGATCGATTATTTCGAGAATATGAGGATCTATCGCAAAAATACGACGGATACTATGGAAACATATACTCTGGCAAATTKGCAGAGCAGGTTTCCGATGAAGATCTGCTAGAAATAAAGAAGTACGCTCGGTCGCACCGTGAGGCTAGGTCGCCTTTCTCCGATGTTGTTCTACGCGAGAACTGTAGCAATACGGCCATCGCAACTGCGATGTTTTCAGGAGATGCTGTCAAGCCGTTGAAAATCATGACGGAAAACGGAGTCAAGCCAGCCAACTCGTCATTCATGGCTCGGAAATTTGCAGATAGAAAGCTGCGAAAAATCGAAGCCATCAAAGATAAGATGGATTTTGTGACATTCCATTTGATGCACGACGCGGCATCTACTGATAAATCTTTAGTTGAAGATTATGACCGCAACTGGTTTGTTGGTCCGATGATCAGATTTGATCATTATGGGTCAAGGTCGTACTGGGCTTCCATCTCAATTATTATGAAGGACATCGCCCTAGAAATGAGGTCCGTAGACAGTCACTAGGGCGCGCATTCTGCCGTCACCCTCGGTCGGGACGTTGTTTCGGGGTTATCGCGCCCGCGATCTGCATCGCGACCCGGTCCGCGGCCGCGAGAAGCACCGCATCGAGGTGGTGGATGTAGCGAGATGTTACCCCGTGCCCGGCGTGGCCCAGCATCGCGCCGATCGTGGAGTCGCTGTATCCGAGATCGCCAGCCGTTGAGGCGAACGCGTGCCGCAGGGTGTGCGCCGTGACGCCCTCCAAGCCAGCACGAGCTACGATGCGCTCCAGGGCGTCGTCGAGGCTGGCGAAAGGCCCCTGCCCTCCCCGCGCCGTCGGCAGCACGTAGGTCGAGCCAGGGGCTCGTTCGATGCCGTCCAGAATCAGCAGCACGGCCTTGCTGATCGGCCGGACCGAGGCGCCCTCCTTGGAGTTCTCGAGCCTCAGGCATGGCTCTGCTCGATCGATCTCCGACCAGCGCAGCTTCATGATCTCGCCGAGCCGGCATCCTGTGAGCGCCAGCAGCCGAACGCCGGCCACCGCCTGCCACCGCTCCAGACCGCCCTCCTCCACCTCCGCGAGCGCCTTTCCAAGCGCGGCGTACTCGTCCGGCGTCAGGCGCCGCTTCCGCTTCTTGCCGGCAGGCCGCTTCACGCCGATAGCCGGGTTCGCTGTGATGACGCGTTCGGTCACGGCGTAGCTCAGGATCCCGCCCAGGAGCCCTGCGGTGCGCGTCGCGGTGCCGGAGCCGCCCTCGACCACCGCCTTGCCTCGGAAGCCGGTCTTGACCACGTCGGCGGTCTTTCCGGCCTGGACGTCGAACACGAACCGCTGGACGTCCTGCGTCGTCAGATCGGCGACCAGGCGCCGGCCCAGCAGCGGCTTGATGTGCCGCTCGATCCGGCCCCTGTCGGTATAGAGGGTCGAGGCCTTTTTGGCCTGACCGCCCTTCCCCATCACCCGGCCCTTCTCCGCCGCGACGAGGTAGGCGTCGCACAGCTCGGCCACTGTCATCGAGCCGCGCCGGGTGGCGCGCTCCTCCGCCGGGTCCTCACCGCGGATCACGTCGCCCAGCGTCACGATCGCGAGCTTGCGCGCCTCCTCGACGGTGATCTTGCCATGGGCGCCGAGGGACATGCGGCGGCGCGTGCCGGCCTTCGTCCGGTAGTCGGCGTAGTAGACCCGCTTGCCGCTCGGGAACACGCGGACGCCGAAGCCCGGCAGCTCGCTGCACCAGACGAAGTACTTGGCCTCCCGTGGGGCCGCGGCGTCGACCGCCTTCTTGGTCAGCTTCGGCATTCCCGACCTTTGCCCTAGCGCGCTGGTGTCACCACAGTGTCACCATAAAATCGGGCATTTGGGAATATCTGCGGGCTTTCCCAGATTTACCAAACGCCGAAAAACGTATGGACGGACGGTGATTTAGCCAATCCAAGTAAACTTGCGAAAGCACCGGAAAACCCCTGAGATCTGCCCTCCGAAGGCAAAGGTCACACGTTCGAATCGTGTCGGGTGCGCCAGTTTCCTCAGTGATTTAAGCGGCCTGCCCCCCGTAGTCGGGAGATCGCCGCGGAAGCGGAGCAGGCGGCTCGAATTGCTCGCTCATCCCCTGCCCCGGCGACGGCCCGCCTCGCCAGCATGACGCGTCCAAGCCACGCTCAGGGCGCGGCCATGACGGCCGAACTGGCCCCGAGCGGCATGCTTCGGGTTGGACTCATCGAGGCGCCGTCCGCCGGACTGATCTTCGTCAACCGTGCGGCCGATGGAACACCCGAAGGCGTGACGGCCGATCTGAGCGCGGATCTCGCCCGCCGATCAGGACTGCCGCTCGCTTTCACCCTGTTCCCGAATTCGGGTGCCGCGGCCGCGGCACTCCAGGCCGAGGCGATCGACGTCAGCTTCATGCCGGTCGACGCGACCCGACGGCAGAGGATCGACTTCGGGCCGGGCTATTACGACCTGGAGAGCACCTATCTGGTCAGCGCCGCGTCAGACATCATCGACGTGGCGCAGGTGGATCGACCGGGCCTTCGAGTCCTGGCGATCGATGGCACCACTACCTTCCGCGCCTCCGCCCGCACACTGATCCACACACAGCCTGTCGCCGTTTCGTCCGTCGCCGAGGCGATCGCGGGCATGCGCAACGGGCAGGCGGATGCCTTCGCCCTATCGCGCGACACGCTGCGGCCTGTCGTGCAGGAGGTGCCGGGGTCCCGGATCGTCAGTGGCGGCTTCCAGCAGACCCAGGTCGCCGTCGCCGTGCCAAAGAGCCGTCCGGGCGCCCTCGCCGCCGTGACCGCCTGGATGGCTGAGGCCAAGCGGGCAGGCGTCGTTCGCAGGATCTTCGACGCGCGTGGCTTCCGCGACGATGCGGTTGCATCCTGACTGTGCGACTCTCTGGCCGGTGCCAGGCGGCGCACCGGAAGGATGCCGGGGGGAGCCCGTGTACCTCTCCGATCGGTTGAGAGAGGATCTGACGTGACAGCCGGTGGTCCACCCAACAAGTTGGCTGAGGTCGCCGGACTGGCGGCTGCAATCGCCGACCGCATCCTGGAGCAGCACGAGGCTGGTGCCACGATCCCGCCGGAGCAATTCCGGATGCTCGTCAGCGCAGCCCGGATGCTTCTGGACAATGACGTCCCGTGGCCGCCGTCGGTGACCTACCTCGTGATGGAGATTGCGCGGCGCGTCGCGGAGGCCGAACCTGCGCCAAAGGACCCGGATGTGGCGATGCACCTGACGAAGTCTCCCGACGGGGCGAAAGGCTCCTGAGCCTCACCGTCCGTGAGCGACGACTGCAACCCTGGACACTTTCCGTCGTCCGGCCGGTTCACTCGCGGCTGCATGACGGTCGAGATCGAGACCCGACGGATCGCCGGCCCCCGGCGGCCGGGGGCTGATCAGGACGGGATCGTCACCTGCCGGCACCCGCGATTTATTTCCGCGCCGGTGGCCTGCCAAGCGCTGGTCGCGGTCCTTGGCGCGGACGGCATCCCGTGTTCGGAGCAACAGCTGGTGGCACGGCCCACAGGCGGCATCGTCAGCGTCATTGAGGAAGCCTTAAAGGCCAAGTGATTATAAGTTTCGCACAACCGATCMCAGGTCCGTGCAGGGTCATCAGTGAGCCAGCTTAAATCCGACCTTGACCAGGATTTTCGAGGCGCTCTGGCGCGTGTGCAAGGCTTCCTGGCAAGCGATGGGGATCTGCTTGAACTTGTTCGACGGACAATCCATGGCTCGATGCGGTTCATAGAGCCGAACGGTACAATACAAGAGGCTCAGGCGCACATGACAGAGTGCGTCGATGGCCTGCAACAGCTTCTCCTGTCACCCGATGGCGCCAGCGACAGGCTCTTGGGCCAGATGCGGCGTGAGGCCTGCCAAGCCGTTGAAGCGCTGAAGCAGGCGATTTTCCAGCATGGATGCGCGTCCGCTGCGGCCGATCGCGTCGGCCTGGGTGTTCAAGGCAAGAGGATCTGATTGGATCTGACTGGATCGGGGACGAGGGACGAAGACGACGAGTTCGAGCATTCCCCTTCGGATCCTTCGCGCGCGACGGCGCGACGGTCGAGATCCATCGGGCACGCCGGCCTGCAGGCGCGGCGCACGGACGTCGTCCTCCACGCCGATTGCCCCATCGGTACGATGCGCTCTCGACGGATGCAGACGCACACGCCGTCCCGATCGCGATGGCCTAGACCGCCGGCCACAAACCTTCCGTCGGGGTTCGAGCAGAGATACGAAGCTGACGACGGCATCAACGTGGAAAAAGCCCACGCCCAGCGGGGCGGGCTTCTCGGCTCCGGCATCGAAACGTCGGATGTCAGCCGAATCTGAAGCGAGAATTCTCCAGCCGTGATCGCAGGATGGCCCCGCGCGACAGGGCTGGCTGGGCTGAAGGTGCGGCGTCCAACCCTTGCCTTCGAACCACCCGACGCCGAAAGCGTTCAAGGCTCTCTACGACGAGGAGTACGGTATGAAGATCGGTTCGGCAGCTGTCCTGGGTTTGGCGCTCCTGAGCGGTGTCGCTCCCGCCTTGGCGCAGCCCTATGGCGGTCGCGATTACGGTTACGACCGTGGGGACTACGGGTCTCGCGACCGAGGCTACGGCGATCGTGACCGCCGCGATTACGACCGCGACTATGATCGGGCTCCGCGCGGCCAACGCGGCGACTATGCGTTCGATGAGCAGGAATATCTGCGCTGCAACCCGGATGTGCGGAGAGCTGTCATCAGCGGTGCGGTCAAATCCGGCCTGTTCCACTACCGGAAGGTCGGAATGGCGGAAGGTCGTCGACTGAGCTGCTGATCGACCGCGCATCACGCTGACGGAGCGGCTTCGCTCGGCGGCTGCCGGCGGGGATGGAAAGCCTGGGCGGGCTGGTCGAGCCATCGCAAGCGCTGGCTCGACCAGCCGACGTGCACGAAGAAGCCGCGGCCGCCGGTGCCAAGCGGTCTGAGTCGGTCTCGTCAGAGGAGGATCCGGGTCCGGTCTGCGCGGAGTCGGTCGAGGGTTTCCGGTCAGGGCGATCCTCGCCGGTCCGCGGTCAAGCCGTCGACTGCAATTGGTGGGTCACCGCGATGAGCCCGGAAGACCGAGCCCGTGCCTCCCGCCCTCACAGCGTGGTTCAGGAGGGACCGACCATTCCACGCAACAGAACGGTCGCGCCCCGACGATGCTCATGTGCGCTGCCGCCGTCGCTGGGTGACACCGTCCCCGTAAGAGTTGCAGAGTCGCCGCTTGGGTTCGAGCGCGCTACCCGCGTCTGTGAGGACGCCGAGCCGGTCATGTCGCCGGCAGCCTGTGCGCGACCCTACCAATGGGTGAGCGCGACGACGAACAGGATCAGGACGAGACTGAGTGGGAACAACCAACGCATGGGCCGGAAACCGGGGCGTTGCGCCCCGGTTTCGACGGTCTGGCTATCGCGTCGGGGCCGCGGTGCTGCCGCCAGCGCCTATGCCGGGGCGCGCGGTCCCGGTCCCCGGCACTGTCGCCGCTCCGGCCGCCCCGGTCGTCGAGCCGGTGGTCGCACCGGCCGTTCCCTCGGTCGCCTTCTGTCCGTTGCTCTTCACGCTGCCGGGGTTGTTCATGTTGCCCGTGGCGCTGCCGCCGCCCGCAGGCTGCTGGGCATAGGCGGTGCCGGTCAGGGCCACCGCGAGGGCGGCCGCGATGCCGAATGTCTTGATGCGCATGTGCGTTTCCTCGGTTCGGCCCATCTTCGGGCTCCTAGGGCAACGCGGATCAGGTCGGACTGTTCTGTGCGGGCTCGGTGATTGCTGACGCCGGCAGGAATAAGCCCCTGCGCCATGGACCGGGGGGCAGCGAGCGCACGGGGCGTCCGGACCAAGGCCCGCTGACGTCACCCGGATCGGCGGTGATCGCCGTCGCGACACGGGCCGGGGGCGGACAGGGTGCAAGCCACCCCATCCTCGGCCGGCCCCGCGCCGGCCCCGGTAGCCCGTCAGTCACGCCACGGGCTCCTGCAGGGGCTTCCACTTGTCGACCACGTAGACCGACAGGACCTTGATCGTCCTGTGACCGATCACGGTGTAGCCGGAGTGGTGGACGCCGCGCGGAATGACGCCGTGCTCGCCTGAGACGCGCTCACGCGGCGGCCGACCCGCTTCCTGAACCGTTCCACCCTCCAGCACGAAGAACGTCTCCTCGCCATGATGGAAGTGACGCGGCGACATGGAGCCGGGCGGGAACTCCACCAGCTGTGTGATGATCTCGAGGTCCTCTCTGCCCGTCACCGTCGCGCGATCGAGCTCGGCGCGCTTCACCTCTGGCGACATTGCGCCCTCCCCTCCAGCGCGCGTGCCGTCGCCCCATTGCTGAGCGGTATCGGTCTCATCGGCCGGCCCCGGGCAGCAGCCGGGATCGGCGAGGCAAGCGATCAGGGCTACCCCTCCAGGCAGCCGGGCCGACATATGGGCATCAGTCGCAGCCGCCACGCGAATACCTATTAAGTTCTATGGTGTTCAACGGTGCGTCTATGCTTGAGCGTCAAGATCATCGCGGTTCAGTGTAGCGCGACATCCTGAACAGGGACGCTGGCATGTGGACGCTGCTCGAGGACCCGCTCGGCCGTGCATTGTTGGCCCTCTTGACGAGCGATTACGGGCTGCCGGGCGATCCGCAACGGACCGTCCTCCTGCATGAGCTTCGACACCTTCGCGACGAGGCTGAAGTGCGGGGTGCGCCCGCACAGGTGAAAGGAGCGATCCGCTCGGCGCTCCTGGCGTTGCGCTTCGAGTTCCCCGCCGCCTTCTCCGCAGGACCCACGCACGCCGCGAACGCCACTTTTGAGGGCGACGACGCTCCATCGGCGACTTCCTTTTTCTAAGTCAAAATTTCAATATCGGTGGTTTCGTTCGGGCTGCGGATCTAGCTTCGAGTGAAGTATCTATTTGGTAAAAAAGTGAAGATTTCTGTATCGATCTATCGCACTCGCAGCCTGCTGCGTCACCGTGATTGCATCGCAGGCAGCTGGCAGCTTCGATGCCGACCTGATGATGATTTCAATTGCTTAGGATATTAATTTTCCTGCCCGATCATTGTGGCATTGAGAAAAATGCAACTCCGGATCTGGTCCGGTCCGATCCTTGGAGAAAGCCTTCCTCCATGCGGATGGCAAGGTCATCGGGTGGCGCGACCCAGGCAGACAAGCCGAGGGGCTGCGATGCCCGAGCCGAAGGAGGAGCCGGAACTGCCCGATCGGCCGTAAGCGACACGAAGCGGTCGGCTGAGCCGGGGGGCGGCGAACGGTTCAGGATCGGTCTTCGTCCGCCTTGACGGTTCACCCCGCGGGCTCCCTTCGATAGCGAGGGTCGGGATTGCACACCCTCGCAGGCGGATAGACCAACCATGGCGGCTCGCGCCCTCCTCGTGTTTCCCGATCCTCGCCTCACGCTGCCGGCCGCCCCAGTCACCGACTTTGGGCCAACCCTCAAAGCCCTTGCCGACGATGTCCGGGACACGCTTGTGGCCGCCAATGCCCTCGGTCTGACGGCTCCCCATATCGGCGTTCCCGCGCGCCTCGTGGTGGCCAGGATGTCGCCGGAGGCGAGCCTGAGCGTCTACGTGAACCCGGCCATTTCCTGGGCATCGCCCGATACGGCGGCCCATGACGAGGGCAGCGTCAGCATGCCGGGGGTGCGAGAACGGATCACGCGGGCCGCCCGCATTCGTTTCCGCTATCTCGACCTCGACGGATCAGCCCACGCGGCCGAGGCGGAGGGCTTTCCGGCCGCGATCATCCAGCACGAGATCGATCAACTCGACGGTGTTTTCTGGATCGCCCGCTTGTCGCGCCTGAAGCGGGATCGGCTCGTGAAGCGGTTCGAGAAATTGCGACCGGTGCAATCCAGGCATCCGGCCGCAGGCACGTGACCGTCCAGCGCGCCGCGCCCGACGACCAGCGATCGAAGCGGTCGTAGGCCGTGCTGCGCGCGCCGCCTGCCGGGCGGCGTGGCCAGATCGGCCGTGGGCCGTGCCCTGGAACGGTAAGCCGCCCCGGCGGTGGATCAATGGCTGCCGCCGAGATACGCCGCCCGCACGGCCGGATCGTTGCGCATCTGCTGCGCCGGCCCCTGGAAGCGGATCCGACCGTTCTCCAACACGTAGGCGTGGTCGGCGACGCCGAGCGCCGCCATGGCGAACTGCTCCACGAGCAGCATCGTCACCTGCTCGGCCTTGAGCAGACGGATGATCCGGAAGACCTCCTCCACCAGCTTCGGGGCGAGCCCCATCGAGGGCTCGTCGAGGAGGAGGATCTCGGGCCGCAGCATCAGGGCGCGGCCCATGGCGAGCATCTGCTGCTCGCCGCCCGACAGCGTGCCGGCGAGCTGCGTGCGCCGCTCCTTGAGGCGGGGGAACATCTCGAAGGCCCGCTCGCGGTCGGCCGCGACGTCGCCCTTCGGCCGGGAGCCCGTCAGGCGGGGGAACGCACCGAGCGTCAGGTTGTCCTCGACCGAGAGCGTCGGGAACACGCGCCGTCCCTCGGGCGAATGGGCGAGGCCGGACCGGGCGACGTCGTGGCTGTCGAGGCCGCCGATCTCGCGCCCGTTCAGGCGGATCGAGCCCGCACGCGGGCGGATCATGCCCGACAGGGCGCGCATCGTGGTGGTCTTGCCGGCTCCGTTCGAGCCGATCAGCGCCACGACCTGACCCTTCGGCACCGCGAAATCGAGGCCGTGCAGAACCTCGACCTGGCCGTAACCAGCCGACAGTCCGGTGACCTCAAGCATGGGTCATCTCCTCGTCGGCGACCGGGCTGCCGAGATAGGCCTCGACCACCTTCGGGTCCGACTGCACCTCGCGGGCGCTGCCCTCCGCGATCTTGTGGCCGAAATCGAGGACGCTGACGCGGTCGCACAGGCCCATGACCACGTCCATGTGGTGCTCGATCAGGATCACCGTGATGCCGGCGTCCCGGATCTTGCGGATGATCGCCGTCAGCTCGGCGATGTCGGGGGCGGTGAGGCCCGCGGCGGGCTCGTCGAGGAGGAGCAGGACCGGGTCGAGGGCAAGGGCGCGGCCGATCTCGAGGAGCCGCTGCTTGCCGTAGGGCAGGTTGCGGGCCTCCACCTGCGCGAGGGCGCCGAGGCCCACGAAGTCGAGCATCGCCATGGCGCGGGCGCGCTGCTCGCGCTCCTCCCGGCGCCGACGCGGCGTCCCGAGGATCGCGTCGAACAGGGTGCCGCGGAAGCTGTGGTGGAGACCGACCAGCACGTTCTCGAGCGCCGTCATCTCGCGGAACAGCTGCACGTTCTGGAAGGTGCGGGCGACACCGGCGGCGGCGATCTCGGAGGGCGTGCGCCCGTCGAGGCGCTTCGAGCCCTGGCCGCGGGCGAGGGTCACGCTGCCCCCGGTCGGCCGGTAGA
Source organism: Methylobacterium sp. P5_C11 (assembly GCF_054049775.1). Classification (NCBI taxonomy): domain Bacteria; kingdom Pseudomonadati; phylum Pseudomonadota; class Alphaproteobacteria; order Hyphomicrobiales; family Methylobacteriaceae; genus Methylobacterium; species Methylobacterium sp. P5_C11. Next base: position 25,314 of record NZ_JBFULS010000036.1, read on the forward strand.
TGCCGGTGAGCACGTTCATCATCGTGCTCTTGCCGGAGCCGTTCGGCCCGATCAGCCCGTGGATCGTGCCCGGCCGGACCACGAGGTTCACGCCGGCCAGGGCCTTGAGGCCGCCGAACTGCATCAGGACCTGATCGACCGTGAGCAGCGGATCGGCGCCCCGGCCGCCGCTCTGGACGCTGAGCGCCGCGCCCTCGGCGTGGAGGCTCTTGCCCTCGGCGGTGTGGGCCGGGCGCAGGGCCGGGATCTTCTCGCGGACGAAGCCCACGATCCCGTCCGGCAGGTAGTACACCACGAACAGGATCATCAGGCCGAACACCGTCAGGCGGAAGTCGGTGACGGATTCGAGCAGCAGGGTCGCGGGCAGGAAGGCGAGGCAGAGCCCGACCGGCACCAGCAGGGCGAACCGGTTCTCCTGGCGGCGCAGGAAGGCGAGGCCGCCCACGACCAGCGCGGACAGCGCGATGATCCCCGCCATGATCCGCACGAGGCCGATATCGGCGAGCACGTTCGGCATCATCACGATGATCGCCGAGCCGATGATCGGCCCCGCCCGCGACTTGCGCCCGCCCATCGTGACGGCGAGCAGGAACAGCACGGTCAGTTCGAACCCGTAGGAGTTCGGCGCCACGTAGCGCTCCGACCACGCGAACAGGGCGCCCGCGAGGCCCGCCAGCGCCGCCGAGATCACGAAGGCGTAGACCTTGTAGCGGTAGACGCTGACGCCCATGCAGTCGCAGGCGATCGGCGAGTCGCGCAGCGCTTCGAAGGCCCGGCCGTAGGGCGAGCGGACCACGCGGTTGACCACCAGGATCGTGGCCAGCAGCGCGAGGCAGACGACGTAATAGAATTCGAGCTTGCGCCCGGCCGCACCCCAGGGGGCCTGGAGGCCGAGGAGCGAGAAGTCGAGGACGCGGGCCGGCGGCAGCGTGATGCCGAGCGGGCCGTTCGTCAGGGGCGTCAGCTCGTTGATGAAGATCTGGATGATGGTGCCGAAGGCCAGCGTCACCATGGCGAGGTAGGGGCCGGTGACCCGCAGGGCCGGCACGGCGAGCAGCAGCCCGAAAGCCGAGGTCACGCCGATTCCCGCCAGGATGCCCCACCACAGGCCGAGCTTGAAGTGCAGGAACAGCACCGCCGCCGAATAGGCGCCGACGCCGAACAGGCCGGCATGGCCGAGGCTCACCTGCCCGGTGTAGCCGACCACGATGTCGAGCCCGAGGATCAGGATCGCGTAGATCGCGATCACCACCATCAGGTGGATGTAGTACGAGCTCGTGACCACATGCGGGAAGACGGCGAGGCCGACGACCAGAAGCACGGCGCCGAGGACGCCCATGTGGCGCGACAGGCTGGGGGCGGCCGCCGGGGCGGGCGCTTCGGCGGGGGCGAGGGTCTGCGCCATGGCTCAGGCTGCCGTGAGGATTGCGCGGGCGGTCACGGTCAGACCTTCTTGATGACGGCCTTGCCGAACAGGCCGACCGGGCGGATGGAGAGGACGACGAGGAGCAGGATCAGGCCCGGCACGTCCTTGTAGCCGGTCGAGATGTAGAAGCCGGTCAGCGTCTCCGCGACGCCGAGGATCAGGCCGCCGACGATGACGCCGAGGCCGGATTCGAGGCCGCCGATGATCGCCACCGCGAAGGCCTTCAGGGCCAGGACGGAACCCATCGTGGCGCCGGTGAGCGTCACGGGCGCCACGAGCACGCCCGCGAAGGCCGCCGTCATGGCACTGATCGAGTACGACAGGGTGATCACCTTCTGGGTGTTGATGCCCATCAGGCCGGCGGCGTCGATGTCGTTGGAGGTGGCGACGACCGCCTTCCCCCAGATCGACTTGCGATTGAAGATCTCGACGGCGAGCATCATCAGCAGGGCGCCCGCGACGATCATCAGCTCCATCGGCAGGATGCGCACGCCGCCGACCTGGAGGGCTGTCTCGGGGAGCGGCGAGGGGAATTTCAGGTCGTCGCGGCCCCAGACATTCTCGGCGACGTTCTTGAAGATGATGCCGAGCGCGATGGTCGCCATGATCCACCCGTACTCGGACTTGATCTTCACGGCCGGGCGCACGCCGAGCCGCTCGACCACGGCCCCGAGGGCGAAGCCGAAGACCAGGACCAGCGGGATCATCAGCCAGTAGCCGACGAACGGCACCAGAGTGAGGCCGAACAGGGCTCCGAGGGCCAGCGCCTCGCCCTGTCCGAAATTGAGCGTCTTCGAGGTCGCGAAGGTGAGCTGATAGCCGAACGCGATGGCGGCGTAGATCATGCCGACCGCGACGCCGGAGGCGATGAGCTGGAGTAGGATTTCCATGGGATCGCTGTCACCGGAGGAGCGTGCGGTCGCCCGGCGGGTACCGCGGGACCGCTCTGCGCAGCGCCGGCAGACGAGACGCCGCCGACTCGGAAGGGGACGCCGCGACCCTGACGGCCGCGGCGTCCGGACCCTCAGTTCGAGGACTTCTCCTTGAGGCGGACGACGCCGGCGTTCTTGGCGTCCTCGGCCTTGTCGTAGACGATCTTGCCGTCCTGAACCTTCCCGAACACGACCATGTTGCGCGAGATCGCGTTATGGTCCTTGGCGGTGAAGGGCTTGTCGTAGGTGGTGACCACGCCCTCGACCTTCTCGTTCAGGTTCTCGAGGGCGGCACGGATCTTCGGGCCGTCGGTGCCGCCGGCCTGCTTGATCGCCGCGGCGAGGAGGTAGACCGAGTCGTAGGCCTGGGCACCGGCCACGGGGGTCGGGATCTTCGTCACGCCGTAGGTCTTGTAGTAGTTCTCCAGGAACGCCTTGCGCTTCGGCAGGGTCCCATCCTCGATGAAGGTCTGGGGCATGATCACGCCGTTGCCGTTCGCGCCAGCGATGTCGATGAAGCTCTGCATCGAGGACGGCCAGCTGGTGATCATCGGCACCTTCCAGCCGAGCTTGGACATGCCGTTGGCGATCTGGGCCAGCTCCGGCCCGATTCCGTAGGCGAGGATCACTTCGGCGCCGGCCTGCTGCGCCTTGAGCAGCTGGGCCGTCATGTCGACGTCCTTGATGTTGAACTTCTCGACCGCGACGGGCTTCACGTTCTTAGTCGCCAGGTACTTCTCGATGTCCTCGCGGCCCAGCTGGCCGTAATTGGTCGAGTCGGCGAGGACCGCGATCTTCTTGTGGCCCTGCGCGAGGGCCTCGTCGACCATCAGGCCGGCCTGGAGCACGTCGTAGGCGGAGTTCCGGAAGACGTAGTTCGCGTCGTAATCCGGCTCCTTGAACTGGTTGGTGATGATCGTCCCGGTGGCGACGTTGTTGAACACCGGGATCTCGGCTTCCTGATAGAAGCGCTGGGCGGCCAGCGCGACGCCGGTGTTGATGAATCCGACGGTGGCGACCACCTTCTCCTTGTTGATCAGTTCCTGCGCGACCTGCGCGCCGACTTCGTTCTTGGCCTCGTCGTCGCGCTCGATCAGCTGGATCGGCCGGCCGAGGACGCCGCCGGCCTTGTTGATCTCGGCCGCGGCGAGCTTGGCGCCGTCCCGCATCGAAACGCCCATCGAAGACGAGCCCCCCGTAAAGGGGCCGCTCAGCCCGATCTTGATCGGGTCCGCGGCCCGCGCCGGGGCCGACACCATGGTGACCAGCAGCAACGCAGCTGCCGCGCGACCTGCGAAGACCATCGTTTCCTCTCCAAGATTCCGCTCGCGCGGCATGCCCTTCAGCGTGGCACTCTGGCCGGCTGATTTCCTTTAGACGGAACGAGACGTCAAGCTGTCGCCGTGATGAATGCAGGACGATTTCTACAAATTGTACGAATTGGGTCACTGCAAATGCAACGCGCAGACAAATTGACGCCCGCCGCGCGGCCGAACGGATTAACGCTGCCTCCGCTTCGTGGCGCACCGGCACGACCCTTTGCGCCGGATCCGACAGCCGGCGGTTGTTGTCCCCACCCTCGGATGATCCGCCGGAGAGCACGACGCCGGAAGGGGCACAGCGGCGCCAACGTCGCGCTCGGTGTCGTCGATGTCGCGTGAAAGGCGGGATCGCACCAGGGCAGGCATGCACCAGGTCGCGCACGGCGCGCTCCACCCTCCACTCCGAGACCTGGCACCAGACCCGGTCAGAGAGGGGCGGCTCGGGCTCGTCGATTCCGGACGGGTCCTGGTTAACCGTCCAGCACACGCCGTGTGCCGCCGGCGGGGTCCAAGGTCAGCCGATCGGCTCACAGACCTTCCGGAGCCGGGCCGCCATCCGCTGAAGCAATTCAGCGCGCGTTCATTTCGCCGAAGTCCATTAAATTCGGTTTCATTCTCCAGCCCGGCGCCTTTTGCCGGCCCGGTGGAACGCGATCGCCGCACATGCCGGGAAATTGACTTTCCCTGAGGCCGCGAAACCGGAACGGTCCGTTTCCCCTTGGTGTTTCAGACCGCGTCCCGGTGGCCCTTTCGAGGGCGGCCGCCGGCGTTGTTCCTGAAAGGATCTCGTCAATGGATAAGACAGTCGCTGGCCTGATCGGGGCCGTCACGCTCCTGGCCGCTGCCGACCCGGCCCAGGCCGCCATGCCGGCCGCGACCGGCCTGAAGGCGGCCATGCAGGTCGAGAGTTACGCCGACCTACTGAAGCCGATCCCCGACGCGGTGGCGCTCCTCAAGGAGTCCGATGCGGACCAGGCGAAGGCCGAACTGCTCGCGCCTGCCGCCGAGGGCGAGGCGACCGTCCAGGAAGCCCAATACTACTATCATCACCATCATCACCATCATCACCGCTTCTACCGGCGGTTCTATCATCACCATCACCACCATCACGGCTACTTCCGGCGGTTCCACCACCATCACCACCATCACCACGGCTACTTCCGGCCCTACGGCTACTGAGCCGCCTGACGCGGAGAGGGGGCGTCCCTCTCCGCACTCCGTCACCGGGGGCTCTTCGCCGCCCCCAGGATCCGCCGGTAGGTCCCGTCGAACACGGTGTTGGTCGCCGAGGTCCACTGCGAATCCGACGCCAGCGTCGACCGGCTGGCATAGATGCGCCGGGACTGCAGTTCGCGCTCGGCGGCTTCGTCCTCGGGCATGGGCACGAGCTCGAAATCATTCTCGGCCGGCACCACGGTGACCTGCATGAACGGCTCGCCGGGCCGGAACACGTGGGTTCCCCCCTCGTCGGGGGCCTTGAAGACCATGAAGTACATCATCGGCCACCAGTGCCGCAGGAGCGCGGGCACCGCGATCGGAACGGTCCCGGTCCGGTCGGTGTAGAAGCGCGGATGGGTCTCGGTCTTGATCGCCCAGCCCTCCTCCACCTTCAGGTCCAGGAGGATCTGGTAGGTGTAGTAGGCCTCCCCGAAGCTCCGGAACGGCGGCCATTGCATGCCGGGCTCCGGCGGCGGGCCGAAATCGCCCTCGAAGACGAGCGCGCCGTCGCGCGTGCCGACGCGCAGCTCGGTCTCGTAGGGATAGAACAGCTCGATCCCCGCCTTGGCCGCCTCGGAGAACGGGAGGCAGTGCCACGCATATTCCTGCGATCCGTCGATGCGGGGTTCGGGGTTGCCCGCCCAGCCGGGGATCTCGAGGCGCGTGCGCCGGGGGCGCAGGCCCGGCTCGATCAGCCTGTACTTGACGTGTCGCATGCGTGGCCATCCCCATGATTCCGGTCCCCGTAACGCCCTGCCCGTCGAGAGGGTTCAGGATCGGTACGACAGGGGGCGCGGGGTGCGGTTTTACGACCCCAGGTGCCGATCGTCCCGTGGCTCCGGTCGCGCGCACTCCAAGATCCCTGTCCGGCCCATGGGACCATCGACGGCGTGCTGCGCCCCCGATCTGCCGTCGGACCGGGAGCGCCTGCCCGGGGCGTCAGGCATGGTCCTCGGGCAGCCCCGCCCAGGCCTCGCGGATGAGCGCGAGACGCGGCGCGGCCCGCGCCGCGTCGGCATCGGCGACCTGATGCAGGACGGCCGCCAACGCCTCGGATCCGCCGAGCGCGGCGGCCCCCTCCCCCTGGCGGCGCATGGCGGAGCGGTGCGCGCGCATCGCCGGCCCCGCCTTCGGCCCGGCCTCGATCGCCTCCAGGGTGGCGATCAGGGCGGCCGCGAACGGAGCGACGTCGCGCCAGGAGGCCGCCGACGGCTCCGGCTCGGGCGGCTGGACCTCGGTCGGCGGCGGTGCGGAGAAGTTGGTGGTCAGCGGTCGCTTCATGACGAACCTCCACGGGCGCGGTATGGCGGGGGCCGATCAGCCGCCGCAGAGCTGTAGGAGTAGCGCATGGCCGAAAGGCGGAGGGCCAGCGGATCCGGCGAAGACGGCCTGTCGCGCCATATCCTCCCCACGGCCGGGACGATGGTCGGCGTCTGCACCACTCTGATCGGCCTCGTGAAGATCGCCGAGGACTGGATCGGCCCGAGCCATGTCGACGAGGCCGCGGCCCTCACGGCGATCCTGTTCCTGGTCAGCGCGGTCGCGTCCTACCTGTCGATCCGCCTGGGGGAGGCGAGCGACCTCGCGGTGCGCCTGGAGCGCTGCGCCGACATCTGCTTCGTCATCGGGCTGACCGGCCTGACGATGATCGCGGTCCTGTTCGCCTACGAGACGATCTGACCGGCGCATCCCGGCACGGCGTCTCGGCGGTCAGCGCCGCCGGCGGACCGGCAGGTCGGGCAGGGCATCGCGGTCGGTGAGCGCCGCCGCGAGGATCGCGAACAGGCCGAGATGCACGCCGAGCGCGGCGAGGCCGGGATCGCGCAGGGACCACAGGCCGGCCGCGCCGATCGCCATGAGCGGCGGCCCGATCACGTAGACCGGGATCCGCCACGCGGCCGCCGGGTGCCCGAGGCGCCAGTAGCAGCCCGCGACAGCCGCCAGGGCGAAGCCGCCCTTGATCACCGCCATGAAGCGGATCACCCGTACGAGATCGGGGTCGATGCCCGCTGCCGGTTGCCGCCCGGCCGCGACCCAGGCCACCGGAAGGGCGAGGACGGTCAGCACGGCCAGGAGCCGCCGGGCCGGATTCGCGCCGCGCGCCGGGCGTCCGATCACCGCCGCCGGGGCCGTCATCGCCTGGATCCGCATCGGTGTCCTCCCGCCTTCGCCTCGCCGATCGGCGGCGAGTCTAGGCGTCCCGGTGGCGCCGGTCACCCCGCCCGGTGCGGGAGCGGCCGGACCGCGACGTCGCGGCCGCGGCGGCCGGCCCGTGCCCGGAGACGCTTGCCCGCCCGGCTCAGCAGCCGCGGAACAGCGCGACGCCGAAGGCCGTGAATTTCAGCGGCAGATGGCAGTGCTCGTCGGGATCGCCGATCCGGAAGCGGATCGAGGCTTCCTCCAGGAACCCCGTCCCGGCCGCCCCGACGAAATCCCCGATCGCGAAGGCGACCTCGTAGAGGCCGGGGGCGAGCCGCGTCCGCACGATCGGATGGGCGAGCGTCCCGTCGGCGCCGAGGGCGCCCTCCGCGATCAACCGCGGCGCGGCTCCCACGGACAGGACCCGCACGCGCATTCCCGCGGCCGGCCGGCCCGTGGCGGCGTCGACGGCGTGGATCGACAGGCCGGTCACGGCGCCCGGCCCTCCCAGGCCATTCGCCAGGGATGGGCGGCCTCGTAGGCCCCCGCCACCGCCACCAGGGTCTCGTCGCGGCCCCAGGGCGCCACGAGCTGGAACCCGATCGGCAGACCCGCGCCCGACGGGCGGCAGGGGATCGAGATTCCCGGGCAGCCCGCGGCGTTGACGAAGCCCGTGAAGGTCGCCGAGCCGCGGGGACCCACCGGCACCCCGGCGATGCGCTCCGGATGGGTGTCCTCCGCCCGCCAGGGCAGCGCCGCCGCGGTCGGGGTCATCAGGAGGTCGTGACCGGCGAACAGGGCGGCGAGGTCCTCGCGCAGGGCCAGCGCCATCCGCTGCACGTCGAACAGGTCGGCCGCCGAGAGGGCCGCCCCGGCCTCCGCCAGGGCGCGGATGTCGGGGCCGAGGGCGTCGAGCCGGCCCGGATGCGCCCGCATCAGCCAGGCGATGCCGGCCTGGCCGAGGACCGGCCACGCCTCCGTGAGGGCGGTCGCCGCGTCGAAGCGGCCGGTCTCGACCCGGTTGCCGAGGCCTTCGAGGCGGCCGGCCGCCTCGGCGACGCTGGCGGCGATCTCAGGATCGACCGGGGCCGACCCGAAGGCCGGGACGGCGAGGATGCGCAGCGGCCGGTCCGGCACCGACGCCGTCCCGAACGGGCCGAAGCCGTGCGGCGCGACGGAATCCGGATCGGCCGCCCCGAGGATCCGCATCGCCGCCGCGAGATCGTCGACCGTGCGCGCCATCGGCCCGACCACCTCCAGGTCGAGCATCATCGGGGGCAGCCCGCCACGCCGCGGCACCCGGCCGGCTGTGGGTTTCAGGCCGACGAGGCCGGTATGAGAGGCGGGGCGGCGGATCGAGCCGCCCGCGTCGGTGCCGAGCGCCAGGGGCGCGATCCCGGAGGCCACCGCCGCCACCGCGCCGCCGCTGGAGCCTCCCGGCGTCAGCGCCGGATCCCACGGGTTGCGGGTGACGCCGTGGACCGGGTTGCCGGTATAGCCCTGGACGGTCAGTTCCGGGACGTTGGTCTTGCCCAGGATCACCGCGCCGGCCGCGCGCAGGCGGGCCACGGGCGTCTCGTCCCGGTCCGCCCCCCGCCCCGCATAGAGCCGGCTCCCCCAGGCGGTCGCGAACCCGGCGACGTTGAGGCTGTCCTTGATGGTCACCGGCACGCCGTCCAGCGGCCCGAGCGGGCGGCCGGCCCGCCAGCGCTCCGCGCTCGCCGCGGCGGCACGCTCCGCGCCCTCGGGATCGATCGCGACCAGGGCGTTGAGCACGGGGTTCACGGCCTCCGCCCGGTCCAGGCAGGCGCGGGCGGCCGCCACCGGGCTCGCCGTCCCGGCCGCGTAGCGGCGTCCCAGGGTGGCGGCCGAGAGGGTCCAGAGCGGGTCTGCCGCGTCGGTTCGGTCGGTCCGCGTCATGATTCCTCCGCGCGATGCGCGATCCAGCGGGCGAGCGGCCCGCTCAGGCCCGTAGCCGGCTTCGCGGGCGGCCGGGCGAAGCGTCCGGCGCGCGGCGGCCGCGTCCCGAGCCGCACCAGAGCCTGCGCTTGGCCGAGGGCCGCCGCCAGGGGGTCGACCAGCGGCACCGGCACCGCGTCCCGCAGGCTAGTGGCGAGGCCGGCGAGCGGCGCGCCCGCCAGGATCACCGCGTCGGCCCCCTCCCCGACCGCCCTCTCGGCCAGGGCCAGGATCTCTGGCCGCAACTCGTCCTGCACCTCGCTCACCGCCTGGAACGGCCGGCGCACCGCGTAGAGGCCGGCGCAGCGCCCCGACAGGCCGGCCAGGGCGACCGCATCCTCGTACCAGGGCAGCAGCGCGGGCGCGAAGGTGACGACCGCGAACCGCGCCCCGAGCTGGCAGGCACTCAGCATCGCGGCCTCGGCCATGCCGACCACCGGCAGGTCGAACAGTTCGCGCGCCGCGATCAGCCCGGGATCGCCGTAGGCCGCGATGACCGCGGCGTCGTGTCCGGCCTGGTGCGCGGCCAGCGTCTCCAGCACGGCCGCGCCGGCGAGCTGCGCCTCGGCCCGGCTCGCGATGTAGGGCAGGCCGGTCGCCGCCGTGAGCGCGGTGATCTTCGCATCGGGGGCCAGCGCCGCCTCGGCCGCCCGCGCCATGCGTGCCGTCATCGCCGCGGAGGTGTTGGGGTTGAGGAGCAGGATCCGCATCGGAGGTCTCAGCCGGCGAGCCGGCGGGACAGCCCGGCGGCCCGCTCCATCACTACCGCCAGCACCACGGTCACCAGGATCAGCAAGCTGGAGGCCGCCGCCACCGTGACGTCGAGGCGGACCTCCAGGTCCTGCCACATCCGGATCGGCAGCATGTCGGTGGCGGCGTCGCGCAGGAACAGCGAGACCGGAACGTTGTCGAAGCTCGCCATGAAGGCGATGAAGCCGCCGGCCAGGATGCCGGGCCGGATCAGCGGCAGGGTCACCCTGCGGAACGTGTAGAGGCGCGAGGCGCCGAGCGAGGTCGAACTCTCCAGCAGCACCGGATCCATCTGCGACAGGGACGCCACGGTGGTGCGGACCACGAAGGGCACGCAGACCACGGTATGGCCGAGGATCAGGGTCAGCGGCGAGACCGGGATGCCGGCGAGGCTGAACAGCATCAGGGCGGCGAGCCCGAAGGCCAGGGCCGGCAGGACGAGGGGCGACAGGAACAGGCTGTCGAGGAGCCGCGCGGACAGGCGCGGCGACCGGGCGATGGCGAGCGCGGCGGCGGTGCCGAGCACCACCGACAGGAGGGTTGTCCAGCCCGCCACCACGAGGCTGTTCCAGGCGGCGGCCCGGAGCTGCTCGGCGTCCGCCAGGGCCGCGTACCAGCGCAGGGAATAGCCCGGCGGGGGGAAGCGCAGGGAGAAGCCGCTGGTGAACGAGACTACCACGACGATCACGGTCGGGGCCGCCAGCAGGACGAGGCACAGCCCGGCGAGCAGCAGCACGGCGCCATGGAAGCTGAACCAGTCGAGGTCGCGACGCAGGCTGGTCCTCATCGGCGCCCCTCAGGCTTGTGCGTAGCCGCGCGACAGGCGGCCCACGAGGTTGAAGACGGTCACGCAGGCGAGCACCGCCACGAGGAAGACGATCGCGATCGCCGCCGCGAAGGGCCAGTTGTTGAGCGAGGAGGCCTGCTGGTACAGGTACATGGGCATGAACAGCATCTGCCCGCCGCCGATCAGCGACTGGGTGATGAAGGCGGTGATCGCGGCCGCGAAGGTGAGCAGGCAGCCCGCGACGATGCCGGGCAGGCAGAGCGGCAGCGTCACCCGGACGAACGTGCGCCACGCCCCCGCCCCCAACGCCGCCGAGGCATCGGCCAGGTTCGGGTCGATCCGCGCCAGGGCGGTGACCAGCGGCAGCACCATCAGCGGCATCTGCACCTGCGCCAGCGCCAGGACGAGGCCGCCCTCGGTGTAGAGCAGCTTCAGCGGCGTGTCGGTGAGGCCGAGCGCCAGCAGTCCGGCGTTGACGATGCCCTGGCGCCCGAGGATCACGATCCACGCGAAGGTCCGCACCACGACGCTCGTGAGCAGCGGCAGCAGCACGATCAGGGTCAGCAGGCCGCGCAGCCTGCCGGGCGCCCAGGTCAGGAGCAGCGCCAGCGGCAGGCCGAGGAGGAGCGTGAGCGCCGTGACCTCGACGCCGAGCCACAGGGTCGCCCCGAGCACCCTCAAGGAGAACGGGTCGAGCAGGAACCGGGCGTACTGGTCGAGGCCGAACCGGGACATGCCCGGATCGGCGTAGAAGCTCACCAGCACGAGGAGCGCCAGCGGCGCCAGGAAGAAGACGAGGAAGAACGCCCCGAGCGGCAGCGCGAGTCGGATGTCGTAGGCCGCCGTCCAGGCGCGGCCCGGACGGAGGGGCGCCGCGACCGGGCCGGTCGCCGCGACCGAGCCGGTCGCCGCCAGGGCCGGGTCGGCGGTCACACCCGGATCTCCCGGTTGAAGCGCTCGATCCAGGCCGACCGGCTGCGGTTGATCGCGGCCCAGTCCTGGAACACCGACTTGCGCTTCAGCTCGTCGGCGTCCTTGGCCAGGACCTTCGCGACCTCACCGTCCATCGCCACCTTCCGGTTGGTCGGCACGATCAGGTAGGGGCTCTGCATCAGCTTGGCCTGCACCTCCGGCGAGAGGGCGGCCTCGATCAGCTTGAAGGCCAGCTCCTTCACCGGCGTGTTCTTGACGATGTGGATCGTCGTCTTGAAGGCGATGATGCCCTCCTTGGGCGCTGCGAACTCCACCGGGACGCCCCGGGCCTTGAGGATCTGGATCGCGTTGAAATTGCCCGGCCCGATGTCGACCTGCTCTTGCTGGTAGAGGGCCGCGAGCGCCCCCGGATTGGCCGCGACCGCGGCGAGGTTCGGTTTGAGCGCCTCCAGAGCCTTGAAGCCGGGCTCGACATTCGTCTCCGATCCGCCGTGCATCCGAGCGATCTCCACGAGGAAGCCGGTGCCCAGCGTCGAGTTGAGGTTGGTGATGCCGACCCGGCCCTTGAATTCGGGCTTCCACAGGTCTGCCCAGGAGGTCGGCGGCGTCTTCACCTTCTCGGGGTTGTAGGTCAGCCCGACGATCTGGAAGAACGGCGCCGGACCCATCGGCTCCTGCGCGTCCGCGATCAGGTCGCCGTAATGCGCGGATTGCGCCACCGGATAGGGCTCGACGAGGTCCTGGGCGATCGCCGTGAGGGCGGGACCCGGATCGTGCAGCATCACGTCGATCGGCGGGTTGGCGCGGGCCGCCTGGACCTTGGCGATCTGGTCGACCGAGAGCATCGGATCGAGGATCACGTCCCCGCCCGAACTCTTGCGGAAGGCCGGCACCAGCACGGCCCGGTGGGCCTCCTCCCAGCTGCCCGTGAAGGTCGCGAAGACGAGCTTGCGCGCCTGGGCGCGGGACAGGCCGGGGAAGGCCTGCGCGGCGCCGAGGGTCAGGGCGCCGGCGAGGAGGCTGCGGCGGTGCAGGGGCATGGTCGGGTCTCCGGGCGGCTCGGCTTCAGGAGCGGGGATCGGGGAAGACGCCGACCCGCTCGGGCGCGGTCGGCCGTAGGGAGACGCGGGTACCGGGCGGCCGGGGTCCGGCGCCCGCGGCCCGGGCCTCGGCGGTCTTCAGGCGGGCGCCGCCGTCCAGGCGGATCTCGTGGACCAGCGTGGAGCCGAGCGGCAGGCCGATCTCGACGGTGCCGCCGAGCCCCTCCCCGTCCGTCGCGAAGACGACGTGCTCGGGCCGCAGGCAGGCGGCCACCCGGGTCCCGTCCGGCAGCGCGGTGCGCGCGGGGAGCAGGCCCCCCGCCTCGAGCGCGACCACGCGGTCGCCCCCCGGCTCCGTGGCGAGCCGCCCGTGCAGGACGTTGGCCGTGCCCACGAAGGTGTTGACGAACAGCGTCCCGGGGCGGTCGTAGACCTCGGTCGGGGCCGCGAACTGCTCCAGGCGGCCGGCATTGAGCACCGCGACCCGGTCGGCCATCGACAGGGCCTCCTCCTGGTCGTGGGTGACGATCAGCGTGGTGGTGCCGGCGCTGCGCTGGATGCGCTTGATCTCGATCTGCATGTCGAGGCGCAGGTTCTTGTCGAGGGCCGCGAAGGGCTCGTCGAGGAGCAGGATCGAGGGCCGCACGGCGAGCGCCCGGGCGAGGGCCACGCGCTGCTGCTGGCCGCCCGACATCTCCCGCGGGAAGCGCCCGGCGAGGTGCTCCAGGCGCACCAGCGCCAGCATCTCGGCCACCCGGGCCTTCTGCTCGGCCCGCCCGACGCCCCGGGCAGCGAGGCCGTAGGCGACGTTGTCGGCGACGCTCATGTGGGGGAACAGGGCGTAGTTCTGGAACACGATGCCGACGGTGCGGCGGTTCGGCGGCAGGTGGTCGACCCCGTGGCCGCCGATGATCACGCGCCCCTCCGTCGGCTTCAGGAAGCCCGCCACCGCCCGCAGCAGGGTGGTCTTGCCGCAGCCCGAAGGCCCGAGGAGCGCGACGAGCTCGCCGCCCTTGATGTCGAGGGTCACGGTGTCGACGGCGAGCGCCGCCCCGTAGCGCTGGGTGATCCCGTCGAGGATCAGGGCGGTGCCGGCTCCGGCGCTCACGGCCGCCCCTCCCCGTCCGCCGCGAACACGCTGCCGTGCGCGGCGAGGTCCGCCGCCGGGCGACCGGCGAGCTCGAGGCCCTTCCACAGGGTGACCGCCACCGAATCGAGCACCGGTACGCCGAGTTCGGCCTCCAGGGCCGGGGCGAGCGCGGCGCCCGCGAGGTTGGTGCAGACGATCGCCACCGCATCGACGCCCGCGGCCGCCACCGCCCGGACCATGCCGGCGATGGCCTCCGGACCGACCTCCGCGAAGGCAAAGTTCTCCGACAGGCCGAGATGGCGCTCGGCGGTGCAGTCGAAGCCGGCCGCGCCCCAGTTGGCCTGGATCCGGCGCTGGACGTCGCCGGTATAGGGCGTGACCAGACCGATCCGCCGGTAGCCCCGGGCGCGGAACAGGTCGCGGAAGGCGAGGGCCGAGGTGGAGGCGGGGCAGCCCGTCCGGTCCGTGATCGCGGCGCTGAGGCGCTCGTCGGCGTCGAAGCCGAGCCACGCGCCGGAGGTGCCGTTCCACAGGATCGCGGCGACCCGGGCGTCGGCGAGCAGCTCGGCCGCGATCAGGATCGGCTCGGGGTCGAACTGGTCCAGCGCCGCCGCCGACAGGCCGATCTCCGTCACGCGGAAGCGGGCGAAATGCGCGCTCACGCCGGCGCACCCGGCGAGCAGATGGGCGGTGGCCGGCTCAAGGACGCTGTTCGACGAGGGCGTCAGCATGCCCAGACGCGTCGTGCCGTTCGATCGCTGCATCAGATCCATCCCCGACGGCCGGAGCATCCGACAGGTCCGGACGGGGAACAAGGTATTTTCTGCATGGTGCATGCAATTTGCGCAACTGCATGATAAGTCAGCGTAAGAGGGCGAGAAATAGGTCACCGGCCGGCGTGTCGGACGCGCTAGGCTGGCGCGGGGAGCGGGAGGATCGATGGACGTCGTCGCACGTGGCCGGGGTCGGCCCCGCAAGGCCCTGGTCGTCCCGACCACGCAGCTGCCGCGGGCCGGCCTGCACGAGCAGGCTGCGGCCCGGCTCAAGGACATGATCGTCCGCGGCGTGCTGCCGGCGGGCGCGACCCTCGTCGAGACCGACCTGTCGGCCGCGCTCGGGGTCTCGCGGACTCCCCTGCGGGAGGCCCTCAAGCTGCTGGCCGCCGAAGGGCTGGTCGAACTGCACCCGAACCGCAGCGCGCGCGTCCCGGACTGGACGCCCGAGGAGATCCTGGAGCTGTTCGAGGCCCTGGCCGGCATCGAGCGGCTGACCGCGGAACTCGCGGCCCCGCGGATCTCCGACGCCCTGATGGACGATTTGCGTGGGAAGCAGGCCCAGCTCGACCGCATGCATCGGGACAAGGTCCTCGACGCCTATTTCGCCCTCAACCAGGAGATCCACCGGACGATCGTCACCGCCGCCCACAACCGTCCCCTGGCGGAGGTGCACGCGCCCCTCCAGGCGCGCGCTCAATGGGCACGTCTGCGCGCGCTCTCCAGCGGCAGCCGCTGGGAGGAATCCGCCCGGGAGCACCGCGACCTGTTCGCGGCCCTCGACGCGCGGGACGCCGCCGCGGCCGGGGCCATCGCCCATCGCCACGTGTTGCGGACCGGCGTGGTCATCGCCGAGACGCTGCGGGCTCGGCGCGCCGAGCCCGCTTCCGGCATCGCCTGACCGGGCAGCGCCGGTCCCCACCTCTGGTCGCCGGTAAGGAAGCGTTAACCCTGTCGCGTCAACGGTGCGACACCAGCCGGACGCTGGCCTTCCACGCCCATCCGATCCGCCCCTCAACACGGGTGGGCGTGGAAGCCCCGGGCTCGGCCCCGCGGCTCTGCTCCCGGGGCTCGGCCCATGGCCCCCGTCAGGGGTCGCCGAACGCCACGCCGAGTTCGGTCTCGCTGCGCCACGTGACCCGTACCGGCCGCCGCTGACTGGCGATGCCGTAGGTCAACACGAAGGCGTCCGGAACGCCGATCACGCTGACCACGCGCAGGCGGGCGCCGCCCTCCGAGACGTTGCGGACCGTGCAGTCGATCGCACCGCCGCCGGCGAGCTCGATGTGCCCCTCGAGCAGCGTTCGTCTGCGGGGCGCCGCACGTCTGTCGTCCATCCTCGTTACCCTTGGCTTGCGGGGCCGGAGTCCACGCGAAATCCACACGCGCGTCGCTGAACCGACGGACGGGTCGCGGTGTCCACCCGTCGTCGGGGCGCGATCAGATCACGGAGTTGGTGTCGATTCCGTCAAGACATCGGACGCCGATCGCCGCCGGGCGCCGTCAGGACGTTTTCACCAGTTGCAGGCCGCCCCGCTGGAGCGGTGGCGCCGGCGCGGTCGCGCTGCGGGTCTGATTGCGACCGCCATTCTTGGCCTCGTACAGGGCGCCGTCCGCCAAGCGGTACAGGTCCGGCAGGGGCGCGTGCCGTTCGCCGCCCGGCACCGCGGCGGCGAGCCCGATGCTCACGGTCACGGCGCCCGCGCCGATCCCGGCCGACGGGACCGCCAGCGTCGCGACCTCGGCATGGACCTTGTCGGCGACGCGCAGGGCGCCGGCCGCGTCCGTCTCCGGCAGCAGCAGGGCGAATTCCTCTCCGCCGATGCGGCTGACGAGATCCTGCGGGCGGTGCACGCTCGCCGACAGACAGCGCGCCAGGGCCTGCAGGATCGCGTCGCCCACCGGATGGCCGTACCGGTCGTTGTAGCGCTTGAAATGGTCCGCATCCACGATGAGCAGCGACACGGGCTGGCCGTCGCGCCGGGCCGCATCCAGGGCCTGCCGGTACAGGTCCTCGAAGCAGCGGCGGTTCGGCAGGCCGGTCAGGGCGTCGGTGCGCGACAGAGCCGCCATCTCGGCCCGCAGCGCCTCCCGGCGGCGCAACTCCCGCCCGAACAGGAGCGACAGGGCGATCGTGAGACCGCACAGCACGAGCACGATGCTCCCGATGACGGTCGCCCGACCCCACCAGTCCGCCTCCACGTCCTGGGTGGACAGGGCGACGTTCAGGATCAGCGGCAGGCCGGCGACCCGCGAGAAGGTGTAGTTCCGCTCGACGCCGTCGCGCACGGAGGTGCTGACGAAGCTGCCGCGCCCCTCGCGCAGGAACCGCTTGAAGATCGGAGCCTGCGCGATGTTCGCCCCGAGATCGGCCTCCGCGTAGGGGTAGCGCATCAGGCGGGTGCCGTCGGTCAGGTACAGGTTGATGGCGCCGTCCGGACCGAGGTCGATCTCGCTGAACAGATGCGTGAAGTAGGACAGCTTGACGGTGCCCAGGACCACGCCGCCGAAGCTGCCGTCGGACTTGTCGATGCGGCGGCTGAACGGGAGCATCCGCTCGCCGTCCAGCCGCGACACGATCGGGCGACCGACATGAAGGCCCAGTCGGCCGTTCGCCCGATGGATCTGAAAATACTCGCGATCCGCGTAGTTGCCCTTGCGCGGCGGCACGGCGCCGATGTCGTCGACGACGTCGCCGTGCTCATCGATGACCAGCATCACGCCCATGTCGCGGGCGGTCGCGGCGCGGTCGAACAGGATCAGCTGGCGCAGGCGCGGATCGGCGTCCGCGAGGCCAGGGGCCTTCAGATTGTCGACGGCGCCCTGGATCGAGAGATCGTACATCTCGACGTTGCGCGCGATATCGCGTTCGAGGACCTGCAGGAGGTTCCGGGATGTCTGTCCGGCCCTGTCCCAGGCGTCCCGGCGCAGGTCGGACAGCATCAGGCCGGACGTCAGGACCATGCCCAACGGGGCCAGGACGCCGAGCGCGATCCAGGTACGGGCCGAACGGAGAAAGGAACCGGCGCGCCGCAACAGGTTCATCGGCCCCACACAGGCGTCGTTTCGTGGCGGGGCATTGGCATGCCACGCATTAACCGCGGCTTTCGCGCCGGCCCGGCCGAGATTGTCGCGGGTGAATTCCGGGGATGAGGGGCCACGGGTGAGGGATGTCGCTCACCGGGCCGCCTGACGGGCCGCGTCCGGCTCCCCGTGCGGGAAGCGCAGCTCGACATGGCAGCCGCCGCCCGCCGCGTCGCGGATCGCCACGGAGGCGCCGTGCAGCTCTGCGATCGCCGCCACGAGGCTCAGGCCCAGGCCGTGGCCGGGCGTCTGGCGGGCTGCCTCGGCGCGGTAGAAGCGGTGGAACACCTGGGTGCGCTCCCCGGGCGGCAGGCCGGGTCCCGAGTCGGCGATCGTCACCGCGATCCCGTCGTCGGCGCGCTGCAGGGCGGCGCGCACGCGGCCGCCGGGCGGCGTGAACTTCAGGGCGTTGTCGAGCAGGTTCGAGACGGCCTCGAAGCACAGGTCGCGGTCACCGTGGACGCGGTAAGGCCCGGCGGGCACCGAGAGCGTGAGGTGGATGTCCTTCTCCTCGGCCAGGGGGGCGTGGAACTCCACCGCGACGGCGGCCACCTCGCCGAGATCGACCTGCGTGAACGCGCCGCGGCGCCGCCCGTCCTCCATCTCGCCGATCCGCAGCACGGCGGTGACCATGGCGAGTGTCTGGTCGATCCACACGAGCCCCTGGTCGATCGCCTCGCGGAACTCCCCGACGGTCCGGGCCTGGGACCGGCTGCGCTCCAGCCGGGCGCGCAGGCGGGTGAGCGGCGTGCGCAGATCGTGGGCGACGGCGTCGCCGACGCTGCGCACCTCGCCGAGCAGCCGCTCGATCTCGTCGAGCATCCGGTTCACGGTCCGGGTCAGCCGGTCGAACTCGTCGTCGTGGGGACCGACCGGCAGGCGCTTGCCCAGGTCGCCGCGCATCACCTCGGCCACGGCGGCCTCCGTGGCGGCGAGGCGGCGGCGCGCCCGGCTCGTGAGCAGAAGCCCGCCCAGGGCCGAGAGCGCCAGCGTCGGCACCAGCCCGAGCCCGAGGGCGCGCAGGGTCGTGGCCTTCACGCGGTCGATCTCGTCGGTGTCGTGCGCCATCACCACGGTGCTGCCGTCGGCGAGGGCCAGCGCGGCCGCCCAGGTCTCGTCCTGCAGGCTGCGCCCGGCGAGGTCGACCGTCGCGCTCACCCGGTACGCATCGCCGTCCCGCGGCAGACGCGCCGGCAGCGCACCGAGATTGCCCGCCCGGCGCGTCCCGTCCGGCGCGAACAGGCCGCCGTAATGGGTGGCGTGGACATCCATGGCGATCCAGGTGTCGACGCGGGCCGCCGCGTCGGCCGCGTCGGCGGCGGCGGTCCGGACCTCCAGCCGGAGCGTCTCGGCGAGTTCCTCGCGCAGGTAGTCGGCGGTCTGCCAGTAGACGAAGGCGAACATCGCCAGGGCGAGCAGGGCCGACCACAGGGCGATGCCGAGCGCCCAGCGGATCGCGGTGGACCGGAACAGGTCGGCCGGGCGGAGCAGATCAACCATCGGGCGCCAGCGTGAACCCGGTGCCGCGCACGCTGTGGATCAGGGGGGGCTCGCCGCCCGCCTCCAGTTTCCGGCGCAGGCGCCCGACATGGACGTCGATCAGGTTGGATTTGGGCGTGAACCGGTAGTTCCAGACCTCCTCGAACAGCATCGCCCGGGTCACGATCTGCCCAGGGCGGCGCATCAGGTATTCGAGGAGCTTGAGTTCCCGCGGCAGCAGATCCAGCTCGCGGGTGCCGCGCCGGCCCGTGCCGGCGATCAGGTCGACCGCGAGGCTGCCCACGTGCAGGACGGTCTCGCGGCTGTCGACCGGTCGGCGCAGCAGCGCCTCGATGCGCGCCGCGAGTTCGCCCAGCGCGAACGGCTTGGCGAGGTAGTCGTCGCCGCCGGCGCGCAGGCCCCGGATCCGCTCGTCGACATCGCCCAGGGCGCTGAGGACCAGGGCCGGCGTCCGGTCCCCTTCGCGGCGGAGATCCTGGAGGACGCTCAGGCCGTCCCGGCCGGGGAGCATCCGGTCGAGGATGATCGCGCCCCAGACGCCGTCCCGGGCGGCCTCGGCTCCGTCCGGGCCAGTCGCGGCCCAGGCGACCTCGTGGCCGCGACCGCGTAGGTCGTCGAGCACGTCCCCCGCGGTCTCCGCGTCATCCTCGATCAGCAGAAGCTTCGCCACGTCTGCCCCCGCTCCGGTTCGCACGCCCCGGCGCATTCCCGGCCCGCATCCCTTGTGCCGGACTTCGCCACGCAAATCGCCCCGGGGGCGCCACTGTGAACCCGAATTTAATGGCACGGCATCGGGTTGGCCCCCTTATTGGAATGACTCTAGCACGTTCCGCCGCAGCCCGTGCGCGCCGGCTGGTGCGCCTTCCGGATTCCACCGATGCGGACTTGGTCTCGCCTCCCCTGCCCGTTCCGGGCCGTCCCGCGCGGCCGGAGGATGGTGGGTCATGCCTAGGAAGCGGCGCCCGCGGCGCCTGATCAACCGCTACGCGAAGTGTCGCCTGTACGATGTCGAGACCGGGACCTATGTGACCCTCGACCGGCTCAAGGACCTGCGCGGCGAGGGTTTCGAGGTCGTGGTCCGTGAGGTCGAGACGGGGCGTTTCGTGACGGAAGACGTGCTCCGGCCAGGCCTCGACGCATGAGGATCCGCGATCTGCGGGCCGCGGCGGCCGGTCGCGGCCGGCCGAACCTCTGCCGGTGCCCTTCAGCCCGACGGTGCCCCTCATGGCGCTGACCGCCGAGACATCGGCCGCCGCCCGTCACGCCGAGGCCGACGACCAGATCCGGGCCGACGACCGGTTCCCGTCCGACGAGCCGGCGGCGAAGCCTGAGCGCGGGACGGCGCGGGCCGAGGCGAGCACAGAGCCGGCCCGGCGCGGCTGGCGCGTGTGGCTCGTGGTGATCCTCGCCGTTCTCGCGGCAGCCGGTTGGTATTACCGGGATCCGCTTCTCGCGCGGCTGGGTCTGGCACCGGCCGCACCCGAATCGGGCACGCCCGAAACGAAGGCCGCGGACGCGCCGGCTCAGTCCGACCTCGTCACCCTCGACGAAGCCGGCCAGAAGCGGATCGGCCTCGCGGTCGGGACGGCGGAGACGCGCCGGATCGTGCTGCCGGTGCGCGTCCCCGGCACGGTCGCCTTCGACGAGCGGCGGGTGACGCACCTCAAGCCGCGCACGCAAGGACGGGTGCTGAGCCTCGCGGTCCAGCCCGGCGACCGGGTCCAGGCGGGCGAGACCCTGGCGACCCTCGACGCCGCCGGCCTCCTCGACGCGCGTAACGGCTACCTCGCCGCACAGGCCTCCCTCGGCGAGGCGCAGGCCTCCGAGGCGGTGGCGGCGCTGCAGCTCAAGCGCGGCCAGGAGCAGCTCAAGTTCGGCGGCGTCGCCCAGGCCGAGGTGGAGCGGCGGCAGGTCGATCTCGCCAAGGCGCAGGCGGCGGTGAAGTCGGCCCAGGCCAATACCGAGATGTACCGGGCGCAGTACCAGCGCCTCGCCCCGACCGAGGGGGCCGCCCCGGGGACCAGCGCCATCGTGACCCCGATCGCCGGGGTCGTGACCAGCGTCGGCGTGACCCTGGGCGAGGTCGTCGACACCACCCGCGACGCCTTCACGGTCGCCGATCCGACCCGCATCCTCGTGCTGGCCAATCTCTACGGACCGGATACCGCCCGGGTGAAGGGGGGCGACAGCGCCTCCGTGGAGAGCCCGGTTCCGGGTCACGATCCCTTCGAGGGACGCGTCCGCACGGTGAACGCCGCCCTGGATCCGGCCACCAACACGGCCCCCGCCCGGATCGAGCTCGACAACCCCGGCGATCTTCTGCGCGCCAACATGTTCGTCTCCGTGACGATCGCGGCGGATCTCGGCCGCGACGGCGTCACGGTCCCGGCGGCCGCGATCCAGCAGACCGAGCAGGGGCCGATCGCCTTCGTGCGCGTGGCCGAGGACCGGTTCGAGCGGCGCGCCCTGACGCTCGGGATCCAGCGCTCCGACTGGGTCGAGGTGAAGAGCGGTGTCGCGGCCGGCGACACCGTGGCGACGAAGGGCAGCTTCGGGCTCAAGGCGATCCTGCTGCGCAGCCTGCTCGGCTCGACGGATTGAGGCCCCCGATGCGGTCGTGGTTCGCCCTCCTGGTCCGCCGCCGGTTCCTGGTCCTGATGATCGCGCTCGCGGCGGCGGCGGGGGGCGTGGCCAACCTCGAAGGCCTGTCGATCGACGCGGTGCCGGACATCTCGCCCAAGCAGGTGATGATCCTAACCCTGTCGCCGGGGCTCGGGGCGCTCGAGGTCGAGCGGCTCGTCACCTTCCCAGTCGAGAACGCCATGGCGGGGGCGCCGAGCCTCACCGGGATCCGCTCGACCTCGCGGGCCGGGGTGTCGGCGGTCTACGTCACCTTCGCGGACGGCGTGCCGATCACCGAGGCGCGCAGTCAGGTCTTCCAGCGCCTGCCGGCGGCCAAGGGCATGATGCCGGCGGGCGTCGGGGACCCGCAGATGGGTCCCATGGCGACGGGTCTCGGCGAGATCTACCAATTCGAGCTGCGCGGGCCGGCCTACACGCCGATGCAGCTCCGCCGCACCCTGCAATGGACGATCGCGCCGAAGCTGAAGCTCACCCCCGGCATCGCCGACGTGAACATCTACGGCGGCCAGATGCCGACCTACGAGGTCCGGGTCTCGGCCGATGCCCTCCGCCGCTACGGCGTCGGCCTCGCCCAGGTCTTCACGGCGCTGCCCGACAACAACGCCGCCCGCGGGGGCGCCTATATCGAGCACAACGACCAGCAGGAGACGATCCGCGGCCTCGGCCTCGCCAAGGGGCCGGAGGACATCGCCAACATCGTGGTCGCCACCGGGCCGGGCGGCGTGCCGGTGACGCTCGGGACGCTCGGCCAAGTGGTCGAGGCGCCGAAGGTCCGGCTCGGGGCCGTGACGCACGACGCGCAGGGCGAGACGGTCGTGGGTATCGCGATGATGCAGCTCGGGGAGAATGCCAGCGCGGTGGTCGAGAAGGTCAAGAAGACCATCGACGACCTGCGCCCGCAACTGCCGCCGGGCATGGAGATCGTGCCCTATTACGACCGCAGCGCCCTGGTGGAGCGCACGATCCACACCGTGGAGCACAACCTCCTCGAGGGCGCGGTCCTCGTCATCGTCGTCCTGCTGCTGCTCCTCGGCAACCTCCGCGCCGGGCTGATCGTGGCGGCCGCGATCCCGCTCGCGATGCTGATGGCCTTCGCGGGCATGCGGCTGCTCGGTCTGTCGGGCAACCTGATGAGCCTCGGCGCCATCGATTTCGGCCTGATCGTCGACGGCGCGGTGGTGATGGTCGAGAACGTCCTGCGCGCCCGCGGCGAGCATCCGGACCGGCCGCCCGCGGACCTGATCCGCGCCGCCGCCGCCGAGGTGGCCAAGCCCGTGATGTTCGCGGTGGCGATCATCATCCTGGTCTACGTGCCGATCCTCGCGCTGGAGGGCGTGGCCGGCAAGATGTTCGTGCCGATGGCGCTGACGGTCATCCTGGCCCTGTCGGGCTCGCTCGTCGTCACCATGACGCTGATGCCGGCGCTCGCCGCGATCTTCCTCGCCGGACGCGGCGTCGGCGAGCGCGAGACGCGCCTCGTCCACTGGATGCGGGCCGCCTACACGCCGATGCTGCGGGCCGCCGAGCGCCACGCCCTCATGACCGTGCTGGCGACGCTTGCCCTCTTCGCGGCCTCCTGCGTCCTGGCGACGAGGCTCGGCGGCGAGTTCCTGCCGAAGCTGTCGGAGGGCTCGATCGTCATCACCTCCGAGAAGCTGCCCGGCATCGATCTCTCCGCCTCGCTCGCCACGGTGACCCGCATCGAGCGGGTGCTGAAGTCGTTCCCGGAGGTGAAGCGCGTGGTCTCGCTCACCGGCAGCGCCGAGATCCCGACCGATCCGATGGGCGTCGAATCGACCGACAGCTTCATCACCCTCACCGACCCCGCCACCTGGAAGACCGCCGACACGCAGGAGGGCCTCGTGGCGGCCTTCGACAAGCGCCTCAAGGAGGAGGTGCCGGGGGTGGCCTATACCTTCTCCCAGCCGATCCAGATGCGCATGGACGACCTGCTGGAGGGCGTGCGCGGCGACGTGGCGATCAGCCTCTACGGCGACGACCTGAAGGTCCTCAAGGACACGGCCGACGCCCTCGTGCGCACGGTCTCCGGGATCGACGGGGCGGCGGATGTGAAGGCCGAGGCGCAGGCCGGCATGCCGGCGCTCACGATCCAGGTCGACCGCGCCAAGGCGGCCCGCTACGGCATCAACGTCTCGGACGTGCTCGACATGGTCGAGAGCATCGGCGGCCGCACCAGCGGCGTCGTCTACGGCGACGACAATTCGATCACCGAGATCGTTGTCCGACTGGACCCGGCCGACCGCAGCGACATCGAGCGGATCCGCGCCCTGCCGGTCAGCCGTCCCGGCACCGGCGATCCCGGCCGGGAGGCGGGCAGCCGGATGATGGTGCCGCTGGCGATGGTCGCCAGCGTGGACGTCGCCTCCGGCCCGGCGCAGATCAGCCGCGAGCGCCTGCAGCGTCGGATCTCCGTGCAGGCGAATGTCCGCGGTCGCGACGTCCAGAGCTTCGTGGACGCCGCCAAGGCCGCCGTCGCCCAGCAGGTGACGCTGCCGCCACGCTACGCGCTGGTCTGGAGCGGGCAGTTCCAGAACCTCCAGGAGGCGACCGCCCGGCTCACCGTCGTGGTGCCCGCGGCCCTCGCGGCGATCCTGGTCCTGCTGGTGGTGATGTTCGGCGACATCCGCCTCGCCGGGCTGATCTTCCTCAACGTGCCGGTGGCCGCCACCGGCGGCATCCTGGCGCTGACGCTTCGCGGGATGCCGTTCTCGATCTCGGCGGCGATCGGCTTCATCGCGACCTTCGGCATCGCGATCTTGAACGGCGTGGTGCTGACGAGCTACATCCGCGACCTGGAGGCGACCGGCCTGGACCCCCGGGAGGCGGCGACGCAGGCGGCCGAGATGCGACTGCGCCCGGTGATGATGACCGCCCTGGTGGCGGCGTTGGGCTTCCTGCCGATGGCGCTCTCGACGAGCGCCGGCGCGGAGGTGCAGCGGCCGCTAGCCACCGTGGTGATCGGCGGCCTGATCTCCGCGACGCTGCTCACCCTGGTGGTGCTGCCGGCCGTCTATCCCGTGGTCGCGGGCCTGCGCCTGCCCTTCCGCGGGAGGCCCGTGCCCGCGACCCCGCGCCCGGCCGGGGCACGGCGACGGGCGACGACCGATGCGTGAGCGCGTGGCCCCGCCATCTGCTGCGCCGGAATCGTATCCACAATCGGTATGGGGATACGCAATTCTGGCCCGCTGCTCACAAGCATCGAAAAAGACTATGGTGATCCCGATCGGAACAGGAGTCCGGCATGCTGGACGGCGAAGCCTTTGCCCATGAGATCGCGGCGCTCCTGATCGCCGACATCAAGACGTCCGGCGCGCGCACGCGGGCCGAACTCGAGGAAGCCTGCCGGATCTCCCTCGAGAGTCTTCTCGGCGACGCCGCGGTGCCGCCCCAGATCGCCGTCCTGATGCCGATCGGCCTGGACCGGTGGCCGCGGGTGGTCGTGAAGGGACGCCCCCTGCCGGACGTGTAGGGCCGGCGCTACCGTCCCTCAGCGGCCGATGACGCCGGTGCCGCCGGTCGGGCCGATTGCGTTCGGTCCGGTGTTCGGGGCGGGCGTCGCAGCCTGATTGCGCTGGATGTCCATCCGGAGCGTATCGCTCCGGGTCGTCTGCTCCTGACGCAGGGCGCGCATCTGGCCGTTGGTTTCCATGGACCGGTTGGCGGCGTTGGGGTTGGTCTGCTGCACCTGAGCCCGGGCGGGAGTCGCGGCGAATGCGGCCAGGCAGAGGCCGGAGAGGACGAGGTGGCGCATGGGGATGCTCTCGCGCTGAAGGGTCGTGTCGGGTCGACCTGTCGCGGGGCTGCCGGGTTCCCGCCTGTCGGTGTCGCATCGCTGGCGCGGTCGGCGGTCCACGTGTCGCGCGGACTGGTTAGCGGGATCCTGCGCATCTGCCGGCCCGTTCATGTCTTGTTAACGGATCCGGGCAACGTTGCGCGTGGCGATCTTGCGAGAGGCGTTATGCGAGCCCTGTCGGCGGAGGATGAGCAGGCTGTCGAGCGCCTGACGCTTCAGCTCCTTCATGATGCCTATTGCGACCTCGCCGCGGTGCTGCGCGGCGCGCAGCCGCAGGCGGCGGCTGCGATCCTCGGCGTCATGGAGCAGCGGGTGACCGACGTCCTCACCCGGATCTGCCGCCAGGGGTCCGAGGGGGCCGCCTCGGTCGAGATCGCCGTCGCCGTCGGCGAGCGGATCGGCGAGATCATGGATCAGGCGCACGGTCGGGACGGCCGGAGCGAGCAGGCCGCCTGAGCCGCTGACGCCGCGGATTTGGCGCTAGCGCCGCGAACCTGTTAATTGGATTTTACAGGCGCCCTGTCGTCCCTCGGCGGGCGGACGCGACAAATTCCTCTGGTTCAGCCGATGCTTGCGGATCACGTCGAGCCGCCGTTTGGTGAACCGAATAGGGGACGAACAGGGGCGTCCGGACAGCGATCAGGGACTCTCATCGGCCCCCGGGCCGTTTGAAATGCCGTCGGTTCTACCGGACGAGCGACACGAGCCGCGCGACCCGACCACGGGCGCTAACACGGGCTGACAGTCTCGACAGATCCCCCGACTGGTACGCGATGCGATCCTGGGCGTGTCCGACGCCGGCGGGATCAGCCCGTGGGGCTGGAATGCTCGCGTGCCGGCTGGACTGAGATCTTCGGTGTATCGACAAAGATCGCCTCAGTCGATCGCTTCGAAAAATTTTGTCGAGGCCAAATCGAGAGCGCATCTTCCAGGATTTAATAGATGGAATTTTCATGTTATCAATTTGGGAATGGCAATTAAATCAGCTCAGCGTAATTAATATAATTAATTTAAGCTCAGAAATTATAATTTAAAAATATGATCACAATGTATTTGTC
>NZ_JBFULS010000037.1:0-50706 GCF_054049775.1 Methylobacterium sp. P5_C11
GTCTCTTTGAGGCTCTTGAATATGGCTTGATAGACCCCGATCTCTGTTGTTGCCGGAAGGTGTATTTGAATATTATAGTGAAACTCAGATCTCCGATGTCCGACATGGAATGGAGTTGATGCGTTAGTGCTTTTGAATGAATCATCCTTCGAGGAAATTTCGTCTGCGGAATTGCTGGCTGGACGTGCAGGAGCCAAATTGTGCTGGAAATCTGCTATACCGCAAAGTGTTTTGAACGTTGACGCAGTACGATTGACGTTTGTCTCATCTTTGCCCGTAATTCGTGCTATGGCGCCCCTAATCTCTTGGTCTGGCGCCTTGTTTATTTCGGTGTTGATGGAAAAGAGTTCATTGTAAGACTCGCGGATTTGCTCTGCCAGAACTTGCTTAGAGCGGCTGCCGTCCTTGAGTAAATCGTACTTCGTGTTAGGCCGAAAATTCTCGTCTAAAAATCCTAAGAAGCGCAAGAGGCGCGGGAATGATCTATCGTTTGAGCTCGAAAAACCCAATTTTTCTAGAAAATCCTGGGAAAACTTCTCGGGTTTGGCCGCCCCAGTAATCTTATCGAATAAAAGGGGCAGCCTCGCATTTCCCAGGACATAAGGCAGGTCGTTCGACAAAAGAGGTTCCCCTCGATCAGAGTTGTTTGCCGCTTTGCATATTACACCAGCATGCCCATCGGGTTCTCGATCAGCCCCTTGAAGGCCGAGACCAGCTCTGCGCCGAGCGCCCCGTCGAGGACGCGGTGGTCGCACGACAGGGTGGCGGTCATCACCTGGACCACCGCCGGTGCCCCGTCCTTCACGACGACGCGCTTCTCGCCCGCGCCCACCGCCAGGATGCTCGATTGCGGCGGGTTGATCACCGCGGTGAAGTGCTTGATCCCGAACATGCCGAGGTTCGACACCGAGGTGACGCCGCCCTGATACTCCTCGGGCTTCAGCTTCTTGGCGCGGGCGCGGGCGGCGAAGTCCTTCATCTCGTTGGAGATGGTCGAGAGCGTCTTCTCGTTCGCCCGGCGGATCACCGGGGTGAACAGCCCGCCGTCGATCGCCACCGCGACGCCGACCTCGGCGTTCTTGAAGCGCAGGATCCGGTCCTCGGCCCAGACCGCGTTGGCGGCCGGCACCCGGGTCAGCGCGAGGCCCATCGCCTTGATGACGAAGTCGTTGACCGAGAGCTTGAAGGCGGGCTTGCCGTCCTTGTCCTTGCCGGCCGAGCCGTTCAGCGTCTCGCGCAGCTTCATCAGCGCGTCGAGTTCGCAATCCACCGTCAGGTAGAAGTGCGGGGCGACCTGCATCGCCTCGGTGAGGCGCTTGGCGATGGTCTTGCGCATGCCGTCGAGCGGCACTTCCTCGTAAGCATCCTTGGCGAAGAAGCCCTTGACCTGATCGGTCGTGAGCCCGGCCGGCGCGCCGCCCGCGGGGGCGACCTTTGGGGCGGGCGCGGCCTTGGGTGCCTCGGCTGCGGCCTGGGGCGCGGGCGCCTTGGTGGCTCCTGAGGCCTTCGCGGCCTGGACGTCGCGGGCGATGATGCGGCCATGCGGGCCGCTGCCCTGGACGGCGCCGAGTTCCACGCCCTCCTGCTTGGCGATCCGCCGGGCGAGCGGGGAGGCGAAGACCCGGCTGCCGGATGCGGCCTGTGATGTGCCGCCCGGCTGCGCGCCCTCCGGCGCGGCGTTTACCCGCTCGTACGCCATGTGCCCGCCGCCGGGCGTGGTGTTCTGCGCGGCGGCTGACGGCTCGGCCTTCGGCTCCGGGTTGGCCGCACCGTTGGAGGCCGCCTTCGGCGCTCCGCCTGCGGCGGCCGCCGCCACGTCCTCGCCCTCGGCGGCGATGATGGCGATCAGGTCGTTGACCGGCACGTCCGCGGTGCCCTCCGGCACGAGGATCTTGGCCAGCACGCCCTCGTCGATGGCCTCCACCTCCATGGTGGCCTTGTCGGTCTCGATCTCGGCCAGCACGTCGCCGGACTTGATCGGGTCGCCTTCCTTCTTGAGCCACTTGGCGAGGTTGCCCTTCTCCATGGTCGGGGAGAGCGCGGGCATCAGCACGTTGATCGGCATGGCATCAGGTCTCGGGCAAGGCCGGGGCGGCCGGATCGTCGAAGGGGAAGAGGTCGTCGAGGGGGAATGGAACGGCGTCGAAGGGCGGCAGCTCTACGGTCTCGCCGCGCTGGATCGTGGCGAGGAGCACCCAGCGCCCGTCCGCGAGGGCGAAACCTTCCAGCACACCGGCACTCGGATCGAGCAGCCAGAGGTGACTGATCCCGGCCTCCCCGTAGATGCGGCGCTTGCGACCGCGGTCGAGGCGGATCGTCGCCGGCGAGAGGATCTCGCAGGCCCAGTCCGGGGCGATCTCGATGAAGGCGGCTTCGAAATCGGTCGGCACCCGCTCGCGGCGCCAAGCGGCCAGATCGGGTACGACGACGTGAGCGCCGAGGTGAAGTTCCGGCTCGACCATGAAGATCCAGCCGCCGGGTCCGCCGCGCCCATAGCGGAACGGGGTGCCCAGCAAGGTTGATAGATCGGATGCCGCCATCGCGTGTCGGGGCCGTGGCCGCGGATGCGTCTCGAGCACCCCGTCGATGATCTCGGCGACGAGATACTCGGGGACCGTCTCCAGATCCGCGTAGGTCGCCTGCCGGACGGCCGCCTCAGCCATGGTCAAACACCATCGCTAGTTGAGGCCGCCGGGGTCGAGCCCCTCGGCTTCCCACCCGGCACGGATGCGTTCGACCGCGTCTTCCTCCGACATGTCGGTCTCCAGCGCGTAGGCGCGGGCGGCCTGCCGGGCGAGGTCGGCCAGGAGCCGGCCCCACGTCGCCGGGTCGTCGAAGGAGCGGCGGAGCGCGATGCTGACCGCGCCATCGACCACGGCTGCGCGCAGCACCTCGACGCCGCCCTGTTCCAGGGCGTCGGGCGGGATAGCGAGTTCGGCGAAGTCGCTGCTGGAATCTTGGCTCATGGCGCGCCGGCTGTTCCTTGGACCCCCCTTGCCGGGACGAAGCCGGGATCACGGATCCCGGCCACGCGCCGGTCACTTGTAGCAGACGCTCTTGGCCGCCTCGACGACCTCCGCCACGTTCGGCAGCGCCAGCTTCTCGAGGTTCGCCGCGTAGGGCATCGGCACGTCCTTGCCGGTGATGCGCAGGACCGGCGCGTCGAGGTAGTCGAACGCGTCGACCATCAGGCGGGCCACGATCTCGGCGCCGATGCCGGATTGCGGGAAGCCCTCCTCCACGGTGATGCAGCGGCCGGTCTTCTTCACCGACTTGACCACCGTCTCGGAATCCATCGGGCGGATCGTGCGCAGGTCGATGACCTCGGCCTCGATGCCTTGCTCGGCGAGCACCTGCGCGGCCTTGAGCGCGTAGGTCATGCCGATCGAGAACGACACGATGGTCACGTCCGTGCCGGGCCGGTGGATCCGCGCCTTGCCGATCGGCAGCACGAAATCGTCGAGCTGCGGCACCGGGAAGGACTGCCCGTACAGGATCTCGTTCTCGAGGAAGATCACCGGGTTCGGGTCGCGGATCGCGGCCTTGAGCAGGCCCTTGGCGTCCGAGGCCGTGTAGGGCGCGATCACCTTCAGGCCCGGGACGTTGGAGTACCACGCGGCGTAGTCGTGGCTGTGCTGCGCGCCGACCCGGGCGGCCGCGCCGTTGGGTCCGCGGAACACGATCGGGCAGCCGAGCTGGCCGCCGGACATGTACAGGGTCTTGGCCGCCGAATTGATGATGTGATCGATCGCCTGCATGGCGAAGTTGAAGGTCATGAACTCGATGATCGGCTTCAGGCCTGCGAGCGCCGCGCCGACGCCGATTCCCGCGAAGCCGTGCTCGGTGATGGGCGTGTCGACCACGCGCTTGGCGCCGAACTCCTGGAGGAGGTTCTGGGTGATCTTGTAGGCGCCCTGATATTCGGCGACCTCTTCACCCATCACGAACACGTCGCAGTCGCGCCGCATCTCCTCCGCCATGGCGTCGCGCAGGGCCTCGCGCACGGTGGTGGTGACCATCGGCGTGCCTGCCGGGAACTCCTCCATCACCGGCTCGTCGGCCTTGTTGGTGACGACGGCCGGGGCCGCCGGCGCCTTCGGGGCGTCGTCGCCGGTCTTGGCTGCGGGCGCGGCCTTGTCGGCCATGCCCTCGGCCTGCATGTCGGGGGTCGGCGCCGGATGACCGCCCGCGCCGTTCGGCTTCGCGCCGCCGCCGGACTGGACGCTCGCCGGATCCTCGCCCTCGCCCGCGATCACGGCGATCGGCGTGTTGACCGCGACGCCCTCGGTGCCCTCGGCGATCAAGATCTTGGCAAGGATGCCCTCGTCGATGGCCTCTACCTCCATGGTGGCCTTGTCGGTCTCGATCTCGGCCAACACGTCGCCGGACTTGATCGGATCGCCCTCCTTCTTCAGCCACTTGGCGAGCTTGCCCTCCTCCATGGTGGGCGAGAGGGCGGGCATCAGGATGTCGGTCGCCATGCTCAGCTCTGCGGTCGTTTATTCGGTAGGGGGGCGGCCAGCGGTCTCGTCCGCGCTCAGGCGTGCGCGTCCAGAAGGATGTCGGTCCACAGCTCGGACGGATCCGGCTCGGGATCGTTGGTGGCGAACTCGGCCGAGGCGTTCACGGTCTCGCGGACCTTCGCGTCGGTGGCCTTCAGATCCGCCTCCGGCACTCCGTGCAGCTCGAGCAGACGCTTCCGGACCATCTCGATCGGGTCGTGCTCGTCGCGCATCTTCGAGACTTCGTCCTTGGTCCGGTACTTGGCCGGGTCGGACATCGAGTGGCCGCGGTAGCGATAGGTCTGCATCTCCAGGATGTAGGGACCCTGGCCCGTGCGGGCGTGCTCGATCGCCCGCGTGGCGGCCTCGCGCACCGTGCGCACGTCCATGCCGTCGACCTGCTCGCCCGGGATGCCGAACGAGAGGCCGCGCTTCGAGAAGTCGGTCTGCGCCGAGGCACGGGCCACCGAGGTGCCCATGGCGTAGCGGTTGTTCTCGATGACGTAGACCACCGGCAGCTTCCACAGCGCCGCCATGTTGAAGCTCTCGTAGACTTGGCCCTGGTTGGCGGCGCCGTCGCCCATGTAGGTCAGGCTGACCTTGCCGTTCTCCCGGTAATGGTCCGCGAAGGCGAGGCCGGTGCCCAGCGAGACCTGCGCGCCGACGATGCCGTGGCCGCCGAAGAACTGCTTCTCGCGGCTGAACATGTGCATCGAGCCGCCCTTGCCGCGGCTGTAGCCGCCGCGGCGGCCGGTCAGCTCGGCCATCACGCCCTTCGGATCCATGCCGCAGGCCAGCATGTGGCCGTGGTCGCGGTAGCCGGTGATGACCTGGTCGCCCTCGACCGAGGCCATCTGCATGCCGATCACCACGGCTTCCTGGCCGATATAGAGGTGGCAGAACCCGCCGATCAGGCCCATGCCGTAGAGCTGGCCGGCCTTCTCCTCGAAGCGCCGGATCAGCAGCATCTCGTGATAGGCGTGGAGATCCTCGTCCCGGGTGAATTGCGGCATGTTCGGCGCCGGCTTGTGCGCCTCGGCGGCCTGAGGGCTCGCGGCCTGCGGTTCCGTGGACGAAGCGTCCTTGGCAGGCTCCTTGGCGGCGTCCATCGGCGCTCTCCCCGTGATTCCACGCGACGTGGTGGGGGTGTAGGACAGCGACGGTTGGAAAGCGAGGGCTGCCGCTCTGACAGGAAGCCGGTCTTGTCAGAAGGCTTTCGGGACTGGGGAATACGCCGCCGGAACCTTCACGGCGTGATGATGACCACGTCGTTGGCGTGGACGCGGCCCAGAACGATCCGCGCCCGTTCCTCCAGCAGGTCGCGGTCGATCTGATCGCTCTTGAGGAGCGTCACGCGGTGCTCCCAGGTGGTGCGCTCGGCCCGCACGGCGGCGAGTTCCTGGCTGAGTCCGTAGGCGCGGATCTTCAGCGCTTTCTTGGCTTCGAGGCCGCGGTTGCCGCTCTCGGCCTGCCACACGAAATAGCCGACCACGAGCGCCGACAGGGTCCAGAGACCCAGCGGCAACACGACCATTCTGACTCGGCGGCGCACAACCATGGCGCGACCCTCGCGCGGAAAGGTTAATGGATCCTCTCGATCGCGCGGCATGACCGGGTCGCGCGTCCGGAGCGAGCGAAGGGCCAGCTTGACACATGGACATGACGGATCTGAGCCGCTGGATCGCCGAGCACGCCACGGCGACCGACGACCACGACACCCTGCTGGCCCGATTTTGCGAGGCGCTCGCCGACGCCGGCATCCCCCTCTGGCGTGTCAGCGTCATGGCTCCGGCCCTCGACCCGACGCTGCGAGGCGTCAGCCTGAACTGGCATGCGGGCGAGGGGATCTCGTTCGTGCTCAGTCCCCACGGCGCCGTCGAGGAGAGCGACTGGCTCCTGAGCCCGGTCTACGCGCTGGTGGAGAAGGGCGAGACCTTCGGCCGGTGGCGTCTCGACGTGCCCGAGCGGCAAGCGGATTTTCCGGTGCTGCAGGCCCTCGGGGCGCAGGGCGGCGTCGACTACGCGCTCCATATCGTCGAGTTCGCCCCTGGCACCGCGTTGCGCGGTATCGCGGTCTCGTTCTGCACCCGCGTCGCCGCCGGCTTCACGGACGCCGATCTGTCCGCCATCGCCGGCGTCCTGCCGTACCTGACGCTGGCATTGGCCAAGATCAGCTTCGCCCACACCCTGCGTGAGGTGTCGGCCACCTATCTCGGCCGTTCCACCGCCGAGCGCGTCCTCGACGGTCAGATCCGGCGGGGCGAGGGCCGCGCCGTGCCAGCGGCCATCCTGCTGACGGATCTGCGCGGCTTCACGGCCCTCGCCGACCGGACGGACCCGGCCGACATGGTCACGTGGCTCAACGAGCATTTCGACGCTCTCGGCGACCCGGTGGCACGGCACGGCGGCGAGATCCTGAAATTCCTCGGAGACGGGTTCCTGGCGATCTTTCCGGTCCCGGATGCCGACACCCTGCCCTGTCCGGTCTGCGGCAGCGCCTTGGCTGCCGCCACCGACGCGCTCGCCGCCAACGGGGCGCTCAATGCCCGCCGCCGCGACGCGGGATTGCCCGAACTCGCGGCCGAATGCGTCGTGCATTTCGGGACGGTGATCTACGGCAATGTCGGGACCGAGCGGCGCCTCGACTTCACCATCATCGGGCGGGCGGTCAACGAGGCGAGCCGGATCGAGTCCCAGTGTGCGGCCCTCGGCCATGCGCTCCTGGTCTCGGATGCCTTCGCCGAACGCTGTGCGCGGCGGCTCGAACCCGTCGGGACGATCGAGTTGCGGGGCCTGTCGCGGCCGATGCGGGTCTGGACCCTGCCGACGGACCTGTCGGACGCCACGTCCACCGGAGGAGGCGCGGACCGGCACGCTCAGAACAGCGCGCAGCTCCGCTGAAGCACCAGCCCGACCGCGCTCTGCGCGAACCGGCTCCGATACGCCTCCTGGATGGTGCGCAGCGCCGCCACCGCCTCGGGCGTCGCATCCGTGACGATCAGGACGATGCGGGCCGGCTCGTGAACGCGCCGCCCGTCTGGCCCCCGCCATTGGCCCTGCCCGGAGAAGACCGTCAGCCCGTCCGGGAAGCGCGGGGTGACCCGCTCGGCCAGGAAGCGGTCGAAGGCCGCCTGCGGGACGCGGCCGCCATCCGGCCGCGACAGGCCGAACAGCAGCTGCGCGGAGAGCGCCGGGCGGGCGCCCGCGCAAAGCGGATCCGCCCGTGTCGAACCGGCCGCTCCGAGGACGAGCAGGACGGCCAGCAGGAGCCGCCGGATCAGCGGCGGGCGAGCTGCTTGAGCGCCGCCGCGCCGGCATAGCGCGCCTGCGAGCCCAGGCCCTCCTCGATCCGGATCAGCTGGTTGTACTTGGCCAGTCTATCCGAGCGGGCGAGCGAGCCGGTCTTGATCTGCCCGCAATTGGTGGCGACCGCGAGGTCCGCGATGGTCGAATCCTCGGTCTCGCCCGAGCGGTGCGACATCACCGCGGTGTAGCCGGCGCGCTGGGCCATATCGACGGCCGCCAGGGTCTCGGTGAGCGAGCCGATCTGGTTGACCTTGATCAGGATCGAGTTGGCCGTGCCCTCCGCGATGCCGCGGGACAGGCGCTCGACGTTGGTGACGAACAGGTCGTCGCCCACGAGCTGGCAGCGTTCGCCGATCTTGTCGGTCAGCATCTTCCAGCCGGCCCAGTCGTCCTCCGACATGCCGTCCTCGATCGAGACGATCGGGTAGGTGGCCACGAGCTGGGCGAGGTAGTCGACCTGCGCCTCGATGGTGCGGGTCTTGCCCTCGCCCTCGTACGCGTAGGCGCCGTCCTTGAAGAACTCGGTGGCGGCGCAGTCGAGGGCGAGCGCCATGTCCTGGCCGGGCTTGAAGCCGGCGGCGCTGATCGCGTCCATCACGAAGTCGAGGGCGGCCTCGGCGGACGGCAGGTTCGGGGCGAAACCGCCCTCGTCGCCGACATTGGTGTTGTGGCCGGCCTTCTTCAGCTTGCCCTTGAGGGTGTGGAACACCTCGGAGCCCATGCGCACGGCCTCGGCGAGCGAATCGGCGCCCACCGGCATGATCATGAATTCCTGGAAGTCGATCGGG
The DNA here is from genome assembly GCF_054049775.1 of Methylobacterium sp. P5_C11. Classification (NCBI taxonomy): domain Bacteria; kingdom Pseudomonadati; phylum Pseudomonadota; class Alphaproteobacteria; order Hyphomicrobiales; family Methylobacteriaceae; genus Methylobacterium; species Methylobacterium sp. P5_C11. The sequence goes on from NZ_JBFULS010000037.1 coordinate 8,597, forward strand.
TTGTCGGCATGCGCCCCGCCGTTGATGATGTTCATCATCGGAACCGGCAGGACCCGGCCCTGCACGCCGCCGACATAGCGGTAGAGCGGCAGCCCCGAGGCCTCGGCCGCGGCCTTGGCCACCGCCAGCGAGACGCCCAGGATGGCGTTCGCGCCGAGGCGGGCCTTGTTGGGGGTGCCGTCGAGTTCGATCATCGCCTCGTCGACCGCGACCTGATCCTCGGCCTCCATGCCGCCGATCGCATCCAGGATCTCGGTCTGTGCCGCCTCGACCGCCTTCAGCACGCCCTTGCCGAGGAAGCGGTTCTTGTCGCCGTCGCGCAGCTCCACCGCCTCGTGGGCGCCCGTGGACGCGCCCGAGGGGACCGCGGCGCGGCCGAAGGAGCCGTCCTCAAGGATGACGTCGACCTCGACCGTGGGGTTGCCGCGGCTGTCGAGGATCTCGCGGGCGCTGATATTGGTGATCGCGGTCATGGAAGGTCCTCTTGCGGGGGCCGCGGGTCGGCGACCGCGTCCCGATTCCGGGTGCGGCACATCGCGGCGGCTTATCCGTCAAGCCGCGGCCGGCGGCAAGCACCGGAGCGACAGGTCTCCTGGCGCATACGCGGGGGAAATCGCCGCGGATTCGATGGATGCGCGCGGCGGTGGCACGCTTTATATGCGCGCCATGACGACCGCCAACGACCTCCAGCTCGGCCAGCCGACGCCCGTTCCCACCTCCCCCGAAGAGGCGCGCCTCGACCGGGTCCCGAACCCGCACGCGGATACCGACTACGTCGCCCGGTTCACCGCGCCCGAATTTACCTCGATCTGCCCGGTCACCGGGCAGCCGGATTTCGCGATCCTGGTGATCGACTATGTCCCCGGCGACTGGCTGGTAGAGTCCAAGTCGCTGAAGCTCTACCTCGGGTCGTTCCGCAACCACGGCGCATTCCACGAGGATTGCACGGTGGCGATCGGTAAACGGCTCCGCGACCTGCTGGAGCCGCGCTACCTGCGCATCGGCGGGTTCTGGTATCCCCGCGGCGGCATCCCGATCGACGTGTTCTGGCAGACGGGCGAGCCGCCCAAGACCGTCTGGCTGCCCGATCCCGGGGTGCCGCCCTATCGCGGGCGGTGACCGTCACGGCCGCCAGCGGTCCGCGCTCGACTTCGCGCGGCGTGTGCCGGGCTTGGCCGGCGAAGATCTGGATCCCCCGATCGCGACAGGCCGCCGCGAACGAATGCGCTTGGCCGGTAATCCGGGCGCGCACCGTTTCCTCCAGAGCCGCCAGGCAATGCGTCTGCCCATCGTGGATCACGAGCGCACACCGGTGGGTGCAATGTCCCATCCGACTGTGTTGCCGGTTGTCCGAGGGTCCATCGCGCCAGGGCTGATTCGGCTCGCGTTCATGTCAGTCGATCGGCGCCAGGCTGCGTGCCGTCCGGGCCATCAGGCCTTCCTGTGCCGGGATCGGCCCTTGATGGATGGCCGCGACGGCACCGAGCATGCGTTCGAGATCGGCGTGTTCCGAAGGCGTCAGCTTCTCCCGCAGCAGGGGCGCCAGATGGCCGAGGGCCGTTTCGGCATCGGCGACCTGATGGGCGGCGTGGCGGATATAGGCGATCCGGATCGCAAGATCGTCAGCCGGCGGCGCGATCGCGCGCAACTCGGCTTCGATCGCCGATTCCTGCTCCGGAGTCGGCGTCCCGCGCGCAAGGGCGACCAGATACATCAGGACACCGGCGGCATCGATTGGGTCCCGAATCGTGCGCACCGGTGCAGCGCGATAGGCCGCCTCGCTCTTGGCGCGAAGCCTGGCGTTGCGCCGATCGTTCAGATGGCGGTCGATCTGGGCCATGCCGCCGCCGTACATGAACCAGTAGACCAGCGCGGTCATGATCGCTCCGATGACGGCCGCGATGATCGGCACCGTCCGCCCTCCGACAGATAACTATCCTTGAACAGGATGTCGCAGCAGAATCCGGAAGGCAATCCCTGTTTAGGAATGCAGGCGGCGGCCAGCCCGACCGTCGGACCCCGCGGTGACGCAACCGGGAGCGCCCTTGCTGTCCTACGGGGCCGGGTCGGCCGAAATCCTCGCAGCGCTTCGAGAACCCATAAAAATGGGGCGACCGGCTTGCGCCGGTCGCCCCCTGATCCTCACGGATCGCTATTCTCAGTAGCCGTAGCCGTAGTAGCCGTAGCCCGGAGCGGCGTAGCCGTAGCCGCCGTAGGCCGGGGCGTAGCCGTAGGCCGGAGCGTAGCCGTAGCCACCACCGTAGTAGCTGTCGCGGGCCGCGCCGGCGGCGATAGCGCCAGCGGCGAGACCGGCGATGCCCAGGCCGATGGCGGCGCCGGTGCCGATACCGCGACGGCCGCGGTAGTAGCCGTGGCCATAGCCGCCGTAGCCGCCATGGTACCCGTACGGACGCGCCTCGGCGCCCGTGGTAGCAGCGACGCTGCCGATCGCGAGGGCAGCAGCGGTGGCGATGATCCCGATCTTGCGCATAGTGTTCCTTCTCGATCCTCGATCGAACATGCCCATTAACGTGGCCGCTCGTGCTCAGTTCCAGACTTCGTCCCGACTTCGAGTGCGGGTCCGCACACCGACAGAATCCTGAACCAGCGTTCATCATCGCCGACGCACCGCCGATCGCCGTCAAGCTCGAGTGTCTGCGTGCGGATCGCGGCTGAACTCTTGCGGATCGTCTACGCGTCCGCGGCGCTCGCGACGGGCAGAACTCGGTCCCGCGTCCGGCCGGTCGGCCGTTCCGGCGGCAAAAATCGCCTCTCCGCGATCGGTCGTGCTACGGGGATTTCCGGAGGACCGACGATGGACGCCCTGACCCTCATCCGCGAGAGCTTCGCGCCGCTCCCCGGCAAGAGGATCCTCGACATCGGCTGCGGTCCCGGAACCCTCGCGCGGCGGCTGGTCGACGAGGGGGCGGTGGTCACCGGAATCGATCCCGGCACGGCGGCGCTCGCCAAGGCCCGGGCCGCGGTGCCGGAAGCCCGCTTCGAGGTGGCGGGCGGCGAGGCCCTGCCCTTCCCCGATGCCAGCTTCGACGGGGCTGTGCTGCTGAACGCCCTCCACCACGTGCCGGACCCCGCGGCCGCCCTCGTCGAGGCGGCGCGGGTGCTTGTCCCGGGCGGACGACTCGTCGTCGTCGAACCCCTCGCTGCCGGGACCTTCTTCGATGCCCTGCGGCCGATCGAGGACGAGACCGCGATCCGGGCCGCGGCCCAGGACGCCATCGCGGCAGTCCTCTCCGGGGGCGCCCTGGCGTGCTGCCGCGACGTGACCATCGAGCGGCGGGAGCAGTTCGGCTCCCTCGAAGCCTTCTTCGATCGGGTCAGCACCGTGGACCCGGCCCGGGTGGCGATCATCCGGGACCGACGGCCCGTCGCGGAAGCGGCCTTCCTCAGGGCGGCCGTGCGCGGGGCCGACGGACGCTACGGCCTCGTCCAGCCCCTGCGCATCCACGTGCTGGAGGCTGCCGCCGCCTGAACCSGTTCAGGCGGTCCGGCGCTTGGCGAGCCGGTCGAAGGCGATGAGGTCTTCGAGCAGCGCCGGCATGTCCTTCAGCGCCACCATATTGGGGCCGTCGGAGGGCGCCCGGTCCGGATCGGGATGGGTCTCGATGAACACGCCGGCCACGCCAACCGCCACGGCGGCGCGGGCCAGGACGGCGACGAATTCCCGCTGCCCGCCGGAACTCGCGCCCTGGCCGCCCGGCTGCTGGACCGAATGGGTGGCGTCGAACACCACCGGCGCGCCCTGGGTGACCTGCGCCATGATCGGCAGGCTGCGCATGTCCGAGACCAGGGTGTTGTAGCCGAAGGAGGCGCCGCGCTCGGTGACGATGACGTTGGGGTTGCCAGCCTCCGTGACCTTGGCGGCCACGTGCTTCATGTCCCAGGGCGCCAGGAACTGGCCCTTCTTGATGTTGACCGCCCGGCCGGTGGCGGCGGCGGCCAGGAGCAGGTCGGTCTGGCGGCACAGGAAGGCGGGGATCTGGAGCACGTCCACCGCCTCGGCCGCGCGGGCGCAATGCTCGGCGGCGTGCACGTCGGTCAGGACCGGTAGGCCGAGCGTCTCGCGGATCTCGGCGAAGACCGGGAGCGCCCCGTCGAGGCCGATGCCCCGGGCGGCAGTCCCGGAGGTGCGGTTGGCCTTGTCGAAGGAGGTCTTGAACACGAGGCCGAGGCCGAGGCCCGCCGCCATCTCCTTCAGGGCGGCGGCGATCTCGAGGGCGTGGCCGCGCCCTTCGAGCTGGCAGGGGCCGGCGATCAGCGTGAGCGGCAGGTGGTTGGCGAAGCGCGCGCCGCCGACTTGGACGACGGGGCCGTGTGTCTCGATCTTCGACATGCGGGCCGGTCTAGCCCTTGCGGCGGATCCGCGAAAGGGCGGCCCGGTTCGCAATCCGGCAGACCGTGAGGTCGTCCCGGAATCCGTCGCTGCGCGGACCGGTCTCGCACAGCATCAGGATCCGGCCGGTCGCACCCCGGCGCGGCGCCTGCGCCAGGAGGCTGGCTTGGTGAAGGTTGAGCGCCAGCCCCTCGGCCGCGGAAACATCCGTGCCGGCGAGCGCCTGCGCCGCCCGGCCGATCAGGGTGAAATACGCCGGCCGCGGCTCACGATCGAGGGAGGCCACCGTGATCCGCGCGGGGACACGGCAATCGAGGCTCATCCGTTCGGCATCCTGCGCCCGGAACACCGCGACCGGGCCGGCCCGACCGGCCAGGGAGGCGCCGGTGGTGCGGATGACCCGGGCGGCGAGGACGTCGCAGGGATCCGCGGCCCGGGCCGAGCCGGCCGAGAGGGAGGCCAGGAAAGCAAAAATTAGGGCTGTTTGTGAAGATCGATCCATCGTCGTTCATCGAGTCCTGTGCAGGGGCGCCGGCGTTCCGAGTAAGATTATCTAAGATTTCTAATTTCTAGGGCACAAATATTAGTAAAATTTCGCTTTTATGTCAATAATAGGAGATGTATTATAAAAATACACGGATATAAATCATTGAAAGTGATCTAATCGTGACGAAGGCGCACGATTTTTTTGATCTGGCGGTGGTTCGATCTTTCTTGTAAGGCTCGTCGAACTGACGAATGCCCGCGGCTGCGATGATGATGTCTTGAACCATCAGTGATCCATGGAAGTACTCTTCCCTTGAAGTGGGGCGTCTTGCTGGCGGATTGCTGAATGTCATGGCCCAAGACCGAGATGCTCCCTCCAGCCAATGCACCGGCCGATCTATGATCGCCGACGCGAAAGGTTCCTCCTACAGGATCGAAGGGTTGTCGTCGGCCGCGAGCACAGGGCGGTGCAACCCTCCAGGCCGCCACCAGCCGGTTTGGATTGGACGACGGATCGGCTGTCTCGCTGTGGGGCTGTCGAGTCGACGGACGTCGCGACATCGAGCCGTTGCCGGAGGACTGTGGGAGCGGGGTTGTCCGGTCTGCGCGCGGGATGGCGGGTCGGCCGGCCGTAGCCGCGGCGGCCGTCAGATTTGAAATGGCGGCACCGATTGCTGGAATCACGGTTTGCGGGGGAGGCTCGTTGTGGAAAGCCAATTTTTGACCGTGTTCAAATCGATCCTCGACGTGAGGGAATCGCTCGAGGGTTCCATTCGGGACCTCAAGGGCGTGTTGGGTCCAGGGCAAGAGCTTCACGGCGACCAAGTCGACTTCTTGATCTACGCGGCCCGGCGGGCACCTCTGTCGAACGCGCAGCTCATGCAGGACCTGTGGGTCCTGTATGAACTCGGGCAGAAGCGCGACGGGTATTTTGTCGAGCTGGGTGCCTGCGACGGTTCGACCCTCAGCAATACGCTGTTGTTGGAGGAAATCTTCGGCTGGCGGGGCGTGCTCGCGGAACCGGCACGATGCTGGCAGGAGCGGCTCCGCGCCAAGCGGCACTGCTACATCACCGACCAGTGCGTCTACGGTCAGGGCGGCCAGGCATTGACCTTCAATGAAACGCGCGCAGCTGAATACTCGACCATCGATGCCCTTTCGGAAGCCGACACGCAGGGGCATCTTCGGCGGGACGGAACGCGTTACGAGGTCGAGACCGTGTCCCTTCGCGACGTGCTGCGCGAGGCGGGCGCACCGAGGGTCATCGATTATATCAGTCTCGACACGGAAGGCAGTGAAATCGAGATTCTTCGGAATTTCGACTTCAGCGAATACGACGTGAAATTGCTGAGCGTCGACCATAATTATACGTCTCAGCGCGGCGAGATCTACGATCTCCTGTCGCGGAACGGATACCGCCGAAAATTCGAGAACCTGTCGATGTTTGATGACTGGTACATCAAGATCGACACCGACGGGGCATCACCGCCGAACGGGGCTTAAGGCCGGTCGAGGCCGCGATGCGTAGACAGGCGGCCTCGGATGACCGATCTGGGCGGGCGGCGCGGCGCCGCACGCCGCTCGCAGATCAGGCTCCGACGCGGCCATGCTTCGAACCGTCCTCACCTCCGTCCTGCTGGCCCTGGCGCTGTCGGGAACCGTCCGCGCGGAGCCGCTTCCGGCCTACGGGCCGGAACTTGAAGGCTTCGCCTACCCGTTTCCGGTGGAGCGCTTCACCTTCACGTCGCAGCGCCAGCCGCTGCAGATGGCCTATCTCGACGTCCGCCCCGAAACCCCCAACGGCCGCACCGCGGTGCTGCTCCACGGCAAGAATTTCTGCGCCGCCACCTGGGAGAGCCAGATCCGCGCGCTCAGCGCAGCTGGGTACCGGGTGATCGCGCCGGACCAGATCGGCTTCTGCAAGTCGAGCAAGCCGGCCGCCTATCAGTTCAGCTTCCGGCAGCTCGCCGAGAACACCCACGCGCTCCTGGACAAGCTCGCGGTCGAGCGCCCAATCCTGGTCGGCCATTCCACTGGCGGCATGCTCGCCGCGCACTACGCCCTGCTCTACCCGAAGGCGATCGAGCAGCTCGTCTTGGTCAATCCGGTTGGTCTGGAGGACTGGAGCGCCAAGGGCCTGCCGCCGATCTCGCTGGCGCAATGGTACCAGCGCGAGCTGAAGACCTCGGCGGAGTCGATCCGCGCCTACGAAACCGCGACCTACTACGCGGGCCGATGGGAGCCTCGCTACGAACCGTGGGTGACGATGCTCGCCGGCCTCAACAGCGGGTCCGGCAAGGAGGCGGTGGCCTGGGATTCGGCGCTCGTCTACGACATGATCGTCACCGAGCCGGTGGTCTACCGGTTGCCGCAGATCGCGGTGCCGACCCTGCTGCTGATCGGCCAGAAGGACAACACGGCGATCGGCAAGGACCTCGCCCCGCCGGAGCTGCGGCCGAAGCTCGGCAACTATCCCGAACTCGGAAAGGCGGCCGCGCAGGCGATCCCGGGGGCGCAGCTCGTGGAGTTTCCCGACCTCGGTCATGCGCCGCAGATAGCGGATCCCGAGGGGTTCAACCGGGCGCTGCTCGCGGGGATCGCGGGCCGGTGAACGGGGCCGGTCCCTCCCGCGCAGAGGGGAAGGGACCGGACAGGCCTTAGAAGTACGACTTCAGCACGCCGCGGCGGCGGACGTCCAGGGTCGCGCAGTGGAAGGAGCCGCCGAACGGGCCGTAGCTGAGGAACGGTGCCGGGATCGGATCGAAACCCCAATCCTTGAGCGCCTTGATCAGCGTCGGCTGGCTCTGATCGACGACGATCTTCTTCTCGGTGATCGCCAGGACGTTGATCGAAGTCCAGGGCGAGCACATCGAGATCTTGCTCATGAAGCCTTCGACCGGGTCGGGGCGCGGCGCGATCAGCACGTCCCACTTCTTGAGCACGGCCGGCAGCTTCTCGACGTCGACGTAATCCGGGTTCACCAGCACCTTGCCGGGGGCCAGCGGCATGAACGACGAATCGATGTGCATCGGCTGCGGGCAGCGGCTCTCGATCTCGTGGATGCGGAAGCCCGGGCCGAGGTGGCGGCGCAGCCACTCGATGCCCATCAGGTTCGTCACGTTGGAGCGCGTGACGAACAGGTCGCGGCCGCAGCGGACGAAGTCGGCGGCGTCGAAGACCGGCTCGAACTCGTTGACGGTGAACTGCATGGGCTCGCCGGCCTTCAGGTTCGGCACCCGGTAATCGTAGTTGTAGAGGTCGTCGGTCAGCTGCGGCCGCGGCGCCGACGTCCAGCGGGCGCCGGCGCGGAAGTATTCCTTGAACAGCGACCGGTAGGCGTCGCCCTCGAAGTAGCGCGAGCGCCAGCACATCGGGCTCTCGATGATCTCGTCGCCGATGACGAGGTACGGGTCGCGCGGGCAGGCCACGCAGAAGCCGCGGGACGACCAGCGCGGCGCCTTGAACTTCTTGGAGAAGTCCACCGTGTCGGGGCGGCGGACCTTCACGCCCTCGCCGGCCAGGATAGTGATGAAGTTGTCGAGCTCGGCCTGGGCGAGCTTCTTCATGAACTTCGGATATTTCCAGCCGCTCGCCAGCCGGTAGAACGGCTGCGCCGCGCGCGGCAGGTTGAAGATCACCGTGAGGTGATGGGTCGGGATCGTGGCGCCGTCGAGAGAGCCGACGATGACCTCCTCCAGCGGATCCCACTCGTTCCAGGCCATGACCGGGGATTGGGGGGCCGGGACGCCCGGTTCCAGTCCGCCCGGAAGGCCGCCGGCATGCGTTTCGTCGGTCACGGCCTCGAGGGCCGTGATCGGTGATTCGCGCTCCATGACGTGTGCCCCTTCTGCGACGTGCCGCGGCCTTCTGCGTAGGCCCTCAGGCCCCGCGCCGCTTTGGCTCCCGGTGTGTCAAACGGGTGATAGACACCGCTAATCCGTGCTGCAACGTGACAGAAACGTTCCCGGCTCGGCGGACCTATTTCTGCCGCGACCGTGACCGATTTCCCGCATCAAGCCTGTTGCGAGCTTGAAAGACGACAATGAAGCGCCTGACGACCCTGGCCTCGATCGCCGGTCTGTGCACGGTCGTCGGCCTGTTCATGTCCTCCGGCCTGGAGGATGTGTCGGCCGCCGTCGTGAGTGCCGGCTGGGGCGCCGCCCTCGTGGTGCTGGCCCGCATCGCGGCCGTCGCCTGGGCGGGGCTCGGCTGGTATGTCGTGTTCCCGCGGGCCACGGCCAAGCTCGCCGACTGCGTGTCCCTCCGGTTCGTTCGTGAGGGTATCAACACGCTGCTGCCCGTGGCCACCGTCGGCGGTGACTTCGTCGGTGCGCGCCTCCTGTCGAAGCGCAACGTTCCGGGGGCGCTCGCGGGCGCCAGCATGTTCGTCGACCTGATGACCCAGGCGCTGACGCAGCTCCTGTTCACGGTGATCGGCCTCGCCCTGCTGGTCGTGATCGCCGGCGACGGGCCGATCGCCCGCACCGTCGCGGGCGGGCTCGCCATCGCCGTGCCGGCGCTGGGCGCATTCTACCTGATCCAGCGGCGGGCCGGACACCGCCTCATCCAGGGACTGCTCAGCCGCTTCGCCTCCGGTCGCGAATGGCGGGCGTTCGGCGCCATCGACCAGCTCTACGACAGCCTGCGCCGGCTCTACGGCAACCATGGCCGCTTCGTGCTGGCGCTGGTGGTCCACCTCGCCGGCTGGGTGATCGGCACGCTCGAAGTCTACGTCTGCCTGCGGTTCATGGGCTATCCCATCGACTTCGCCCAGGCTCTGATGATCGAGAGTCTCGCCCAGGCCGTGCGCGGTGCGGCCTTCGCGGTGCCGGGCGCCCTCGGCGCGCAGGAGGGCGGCCTGATCGCCCTGTGCGGCCTGTTCAACATCCCGGTCGAGGCGGCGCTCGCCCTGTCCCTGGTCAAGCGCTTCGCCGATCTCGGCGTCGGCCTTCCGAGCCTCCTGCTCTGGCACCGGATCGAGGCCCGGCTCCGGGCCGATGCGCCGGAGGAGGAGCGCGAGGCGGAGCTGGAGGCCGGACGCAGAGCCAAGAGGATCGCGCAGCCCGCGACCCTCGGCCCGTTCTACAGCTACGCGCCGCCACGCATGGGGACGCGGCTCGGCGACGGCGAGGAGTTGAAGAAGTGCGCCTGACCCGCCGGCTCGCGGCCGCCCTGATCGCCGCCCTCGTCACCGCGCCGTCGGCGCTGCCCCTGCTCGTCCCGGTCCCGGCCTGGGCCGCGGACGATCCCGCCGTTCAGACCGTGCGCGACCTCTACGCGGCCTTCTCGGCCGCGGTGAAGGACGGGCCCGGCCCCCTGCCGGCGCGGGTCGAGGCCGTCGGGCCGGCGATCGAGAAGGCCTTCGACTTTCCCGTCATGACCCGCCTCGCGGTGGGCGCGAAATGGTCGAGCTTCACGCCGGAGCAGCAGGCGGCGGTCATCGACGCGTTCAAGCGCAGCCTGACCATCACCTACGCCAATCGTCTGGCCCGCGCCGCCGGCGGCAAGTTCGACGTGACCCCCAAGGTCGAGGAGCGCGGTGCCCAGCGCGTGGTGCCGACCCGCGTCACCGCGGCGGACGGCGACGACTCCGCCGTGGACTTCGTGGTCAACGCCGAGAACCGCATCCAGGACGTGTTGCTCAACGGCGATGTCAGCGAGATCGCCGCCCAGCGCAACGCCCTGTCTGCGCCGCTGAAATCCGGCGGCGCCGACGGCGTCGTGAAGTTCCTCCGTGCGCGGGCCGACGGCATGCTCGCCGCCAAGCCGACACCGTGAACGCCGACGCCGACCTGAACCGGCCGTTCGCGGCCATCGCCGCCTGACGCGGCCGGACGACCGCACGGATCCGACCGGATGGATGTCTCCTCGCTGGCGTTGCACGGCCTCTCTTGGCTGTCTCTGCTCTGTCTGATCCTGGCGGCGGCGGGTGGCCTCTACGGGCTGGCCGCGGCCTATTGCGCCGGCCGGTACGCAGCCCGCATCGCCCCGGTCCTGGACGCGGACGCACCGCGGCCCTCCGTGACCGTGCTGAAGCCCCTCTGCGGCCTCGAGCCGAATCTCTACGCGAATCTCGAGACCGTGCTGCGCCAGGATTACGCCGGCCCGGTCCAGGTGGTGTTCGGTGTTCAGAGGGCGACCGATCCGGCGATCGACGTGGTCGAGCGGCTGCAGCAGGCCTATCCCGAGGCCCGCATCGACCTCGTGATCGACGGCCGCCAGCACGGCTCGAACCGCAAGGTCTCGAACCTGATCAACATGGCCGAATCGATCGCCCACGACGTGGTGGTGCTCGCCGATAGCGACATGGTGGTCGGCCCCGACTATCTCGAGCGCCTGGTCGCCGAGCTTTCACCGGAGGGTGTCACGGGCGTCACCTGCCTGTACCACGGCGTCCCGGCCTACCACGGCCTCTACGACCAACTCTCGACGCTGGCGATCGACACCCATTTCCTGCCCAACGTCGTGATGGGTCTGAGCCTCGGTCTGGCGAAGCCCTGTTTCGGCTCCACCGTCGCCTTCACCCGGGCAAACCTGGAGGCGGTGGGGGGCTTCCGCGCCTTCCGCAACGATCTGGCGGACGATTACGCCATCGGTGCCGCCCTGCGCGGCCTCGGCGGCCGCGTGGCGATCCCGAGCTTCACCATCGGCCATACCAGCGTAGACACCGAATTGTCCGGCCTGTGGCGGCACGAGCTGCGCTGGAACCGCACGATCCGCACCGTCGATCCGGCAGGCTATGCCGGCTCGATCGTCACGCATGCCTTCCCCCTCGCCCTGCTCGGTGCCCTGTTGCCGGGCGCCGGCACGGGCGCGCTCTGGGTCGCCGCCGCTGCGCTGGCGAGCCGGATCCTGCTGTGCCGGCACCTCGAGCGGGCCTTCGGCCTCGCCCCGCACCCCTACGGACTGTTGCCGATCCGCGACATCCTCTCCTTCCTGAACTTCTCCTGGGCCTTCGTGTCGGGGGCGGTGACATGGAAAGGTCACGATTATCACGTGGTTGCGGATGGCACCCTGATCCCGGACGCCGAACTCGGCCGCGATGCCGGCGCGCCGCTCCGCTGAACCCGGCTTTCTCTTCAACCGCCCTCCCCCCGGCATTGCCCTGAGGCCTTGAACCCCATGCGCACGCTCTTCCTCCAGGCCCCCACCTTCGACGGTTTCGACGGCGGTGCCGGCTCCCGCTACCAGGCCAAGCGCGAGATCAAGTCGTTCTGGTACCCGACCTGGCTGGCCCAGCCGGCCGCCCTGGTGCCGAACTCGAAGCTGATCGACGCGCCGCCGCACAACATCAAGCTCCCCGAGATCGTGGCGCAGGCCAACGACTTCGACCTCGTCGTGCTCCACACCTCGGTGCCGTCGTTCAAGTCCGACGTGAAGACGATCGAGGCGCTCAAGGCCGCCAACCCGAAGCTGATCGCCGGCCTGATCGGCGCCAAGGTCGCGGTCGATGCCGCCGGCGCGATGGCCCAGGCCCCGGTGGTCGATTTCTGCGCCCGCAACGAGTTCGACTTCACCGTGAAGGAAGTCGCCGACGGCGTGCCGATGGCGCAGATCAAGGGTCTGTCCTATCGCGATGCCAACGGTGTCGTGGTCCACAACGAGGACCGCGAGATCATGACCGACATGGATCAGCTGCCCTTCGTCACCAGCGTCTACAAGCGCGACCTCGAGATGGAGAAGTACTTCATCGGGTACCTGAAGCACCCCTACATCTCGTTCTACTCGGGCCGGGGCTGCAAGAGCCGCTGCACCTTCTGCCTCTGGCCGCAGACGGTCGGCGGCCACACCTACCGCACCCGCTCGGTCGCCCACGTGATCGAGGAGATCAAGTACTGCCTGAAGGAGTTCCCGCAGACCAAGGAGTTCTTCTTCGACGACGACACCTTCACCGATAACCTGCCGCGCGCCGAGGAGATCGCCCGCGAGCTCGGCAAGCTCGGCGTCACGTGGTCGTGCAACGCCAAGGCGAACGTGCCGCGCGAGACCCTGAAGGTCCTCAAGGAGAACGGCCTGCGCCTGCTGCTGGTCGGCTACGAGTCCGGCAACCAGACCATCCTGCACAACATCAAGAAGGGCATGCGGGTCGAGGTCGCCGAGAAGTTCACCAAGGATTGCCACGAGCTGGGCATCGCCATCCACGGCACCTTCATCCTCGGCCTGCCGGGTGAGACCAAGGAGACGATCCAGGAGACGATCGCCTTCGCCAAGCGGATCAACCCGCACACGATCCAGGTCTCGCTGGCGGCGCCCTACCCGGGCACCTTCCTGTACAAGCAGGCGGTGGAGAACGGCTGGCTCGACATCGAGAACGCCGAGCTCGTCGACGAGAACGGCGTGCAGGTCGCGCCGCTGCACTACCCGCACCTCTCGCACACCGAGATCTTCACCTCGGTCGAGGAGTTCTACAAGAAGTTCTACTTCCGGGCGCCGAAGATCGCCTCGATCGTCAGCGAGATGGTGCGCTCGCCCGACATGATGAAGCGCCGCCTGCGCGAGGGCGTGGAATTCTACCGCTTCCTCAAGGAGCGTCAGGGCACCGCCAAGGCGGCGTAAGGAAAGGGGTCCGGGGCCAAGGACCCGGCGGGGAGCGGGGCGGAGCCCCGCCCCTACCCAGGGCTCCGCCCTGGACCCGCGAGAGGGCACGTCCTCTCGACACCCGTGACGAGGTTTGCGTGAAGCGTCTGGTCGTCACCGCGGACGATTTCGGGCTTAGCCCCGAGGTCAACGAGGCCGTCGAGCAGGCCCATCGCGACGGGATCCTCACGGCGGCGAGCCTGATGGTCTCGGCGCCGGCCGCCGCCGACGCCGTGGCGCGGGCGAAGCGGATGCCGTCCCTGCGGGTTGGGCTGCACCTCGTCCTCGTGGAGGCGTGGCCCACCCTCCCCGCGGCGGATCTGCCCGACCTGACCGACCCGGCCGGCCTGATGCGCGCCGACATGGCCCGCCTCGGCCTCGACTTCGCCCGCAGGCCAGCGGCCCGGCGCCAGCTCGCCGCCGAGATCCGCGCGCAGTTCGAGGCCTACCGGGCCACCGGCCTGCCGCTCGACCACGTCAATGCCCACAAGCATTTCCACGTCCATCCGCTGATCGCGGGCGCGGTGCTGCGCATCGGCCAAGACTTCGGGATGCGCGCCCTGCGGGTGCCCCGGGAGCCGCGGGAGATCCTGCGCCGCGCCGAGCCTGGCGCCCGCCCGCGGCTGGCCCTCGACATCGCACCCTGGGCAGCCCTGCTCGCCGTCCGCGCCCGGCAGGCCGGCTTGCTGATCCCGGACCGCACCCTCGGCCTGGCTTGGTCCGGGGCGATGACGCCGGCCCGCGTCGCGGCTTTGCTGGCAGAACTCCCGGACGGCCTGACCGAACTCTACACCCATCCGGCCACCGCGGGCGGCTTCCCCGGCGAGGCACCGGGCTACCGCTACGCCGACGAGCGGGACGCGCTGATCGCCCCCGCAGCCCGCTCGGCCGCCGACGCGTCGGGCGCGATCCGCGGCGGGTTCTCTGACTTCCTCGGTTGACCAGGGCTGATATCTGACTTTAGTCAGATAAAATGTCGCCTACCGAGATCGCCCGCGTCCGCCGCTTCGCCCGCGCCGTCACGGCCGAGGTCGGGGCGCTCGACAGCTCGTTCCTCGGCCGGGGCCGTCCCCTGGGCGCCGCACGCGTCCTCAACGCCATCGGCGCGGGGCGCGCCGAGATCGGCGAGATCCGCAGCTATCTCGGCCTCGATTCCGGCCTGATGAGCCGCCTCCTGCGGAGCCTGGAGGAGGAGGGACTGGTCGCCACGGTGCCCCATCCCGCGGATGCCCGACGCCGGGTCGCGTCCCTGACCGAAGCCGGCCGGCGCGAATTCGACGCCTACGAGGCGCTGTCGAATGCTCGCGCCGTCGCGCTGCTGCAACGGGCGCCGTGCGCGGACGACCTTCTGCGCGCGATGGACCACGTTGCCCTCGTCCTGGGCCGCGACGCCATCGCCATCACGGAGGCCGAACCGACCGGCGAGGCGGCCCGCGCCTGCCTCGCCACCTACTACGCGGAGTTGGCCGCGCGCTTCGCCGGAGGGTTCGATGTCGCCCGGTCCTGCGACCCCGAGGCAAGCGCCATGGTGCGTCCCCGGGGCGTCTTCCTGCTCGCGGTCTCGGACGGCCTGCCGGTCGGGTGTGTCGGCCTCAAGGGAAACGGCGGCCCGGAGGCGGAGATCAAGCGACTCTGGATCGATCCGGCGTCCCGCGGCCTGGGTCTCGCCAAGCGCCTGATGCGGGAGGCCGAGGATGTCGCCCGCGATCTCGGGATCCGGACGCTGCGGCTCGACACCCACAGCGCCCTCCCCGAGGCCTTGGCACTCTATCGGAGGTTGGGCTGGGTGGAGATCGATCGCTTCAACGATGATCCCTACCCGGACCATTTCTTCGAGAAGGCCCTCTGAAATCTGGCCGAGGCGCCAGCCGCTACTTGGCCGGCACGGGATCCTTCTGCGCGACGCTCTTCCGCATGGCGGCGCCGGCGGCTTTCTCGGCCTCCGGACGGTCCTCGTCGGGCTGGGCCGGCGGCTCGCCGAGGGTCGCCGGCACCACGAAGAAGGCCGCCATCAGGGTGAAGAACAGCGAGAGCGCGAGCAGCTTTCCCATGCTCGCAGTGCCCGGATGGCTCGACAGGACGAGCGATCCGAAGGCGCTGCCCGTGGTGAGCGCCGAGAAGAAGATTGCCCGGGTCAGGCTGGAAGCGAGCATGTCGTTCACGCCGGCCCGCCAGGCGATCACGTAGTAGATGTGGAACGCCACACCGACGGCAAGCATCAGCGGCAGGGCGATGATGTTGGCGAAGTTGAGCGGCATGCCGACGATGCGCAGCGCCATCAGCGTCCAGAGGGTCGCGATCACCAGCGGGCCGAGGGTCATCGCAACGTCCCAGGGCTTGCGCAGGGCGACCGACAGGATGACGAAGATCAGCACGAAGGCCGTCACCGCCGCCTGCACAAAGGCGCCCAGGATCGTGTAGCTCGACTGCGTGGTTGCCACGGGCGCGCCGGTGGCGTGCGGGGCGACCTTCAGCACCTCGTCCGAGAAGTTGCGCAGCACCGTATCGTCGTTCGAATCACCCTTCGGGTGGACCTCGATCCGGGTGCGCCCGTCGGCCGCCACCCAATCGGCCTTGAGCTGCGGCGGAAGGTTGTCCAGCGTGATCTTCTCGGGATGCAGCAGGTCGCGCAGGCGGGCGAGCAGCGGAACCAGATCCTTGGTCAGGGCCACCGAGGCCGCCTCCCGCAGCGTCACCGGGCCGGCCGCGAGCTTGTCGAGGGTGCCGGCGAGCTGCTTGGCCTCCTGGGCGCCCTTCGCGTCCCCCTTGGCGTCGCCGGCCACGCCGTTCAGGGCCGTGGCGGCGTCCTTGAGCGCCTTGACGTTCTCGGCATCGGTGGGCGGCGGCGGCTTGCGGCCGGGATTAAGCACCGGGTCGAGGAGCTGGGCCGTGTCGGCGATCTGGGTGAGCTTCTTGTCCTGGTCCCGCGGCACGAAGGTGTCGATGCTGTTGACCGAGGCCGTGACCGGCAGTGCCATCAGCTGCTTGGACAGGGCCGGAACCGCTTCGACGCTCGGCGCCAGCACGTCGATGAAGTTGGGGCTGGTCTCGGGATTCTTGATCAGGTCCAGGTAGGTCGCGATGGACTGCGTTTTCGGGCTGCGCAGGTGCATCGGGTTCGAGTCGAACGGCAGGTGCCAGAGCAGGGGCGCCCCGGCCAGGGTCACGAGGCCGACGCCGATCAGGATCGGCTTGCGGTGGCGGATGATCCAGGGGTCGACGCCCACGAGCCAGTCGGTCTGCACTGCCGCCTTCTCGCCCTCCGGCTTGAACACGGCGATCAGCGCCGGGAGCAGGGTCAGGGAGAACAGGAAGGCCACGACCATGCCGACACCGGCGATCAGGCCGAGTTCGGACACGCCGCGGAACGCGGTGGGCAGGAAGGCGAAGAAGCCGGCGACGAGCGAGACCGCGGCGAGCGTCAGCGACCAGCCGACGCCGCGGGCGGCAGCGCGGATCGCACTCTCCAGGCTCGGCTGCTCGTAGCGGTCCGCTCGGTAGCGCACCGAGAACTGGATGCCGAAATCGATGCCGAGTCCGACGAACAGGGCGGCGAAGGCCACCGAGATGGGATTCAGCTCCTTGACCATGACGAGGCCCAGGGCTGCCGTCACCACGAGGCCCGCGAAGGTGGTGATGATCACAGCGCCGACGAGCTTGCCCGAGCGCAGGGCGAGCCACAGGAACAGCACGATCGCGCCCACGATGATGCTGTTGTTGACGCCCGCATCCTCCGACAGGGTCGCGAACTCCTCGTCGGCCACCGCCACCGTTCCGGTCAGGCGCATGCGCAAGCCGTGCTCGCCGTCGATCTTGAGATCCTGGGCGACGTTGCGGATCAGCTTGGTCGCCTGGTAGCCGGGCTCAAGCGCGTTGAAGTCCAGGACAGGCTGGATCACCACGAACTTCATCTTGTCGGTGACGCTGGTCTCGCCCCCCGACAGGAGTTCCTGCCAGGACATCCGCGCCGGCTTGCCCGCCAGCACCTTCTGGAGGGTGGCGTCGATCTGCCCCATGGGCTTCTCGAGATCTTCGAGCTTGGCATCGCCGGTCTTCACCCCGCGGGCGCCCAGCGTCATCACCCGCATCACCCCGCGCAGCGACGGATCGGCGGCGAGCGGCCCGAGCAGACCCTGCTGCTGGGTCAGCGATTCCAGGGTCTTGTCGAGGTCTGCCTGCGACATCAGCAGCAGGCCGTTCTTGTCGAAGAACGGGCCGCCGTCGGGCCGGTAGACCGTCTCGATCAGATTCTTGTGCGCGGTGAGCGCTTTGGCGAGGCTGGCGGCCGCCTCTTCGGTCTCTTCGGGCGTCTCGCCGTTGATCACCGCAACGATCGTGTTGCTGCGCTGGGGGAACGCCTTCTCGAAGTTGATCTCGTCCTGACGCCACGGCTCCTTCGGGTCGATCAGCCGCTCGACGTCGGTATTGATTCGGAACAGGTGCGCCGCGACCCCGAGGCTCGCGACCGTGAGAAGCGCCGTGAGGGCGATCACGATCCACCGATACCGCACCGATAACCCGACGAGACTTTCGATCACGAGCACCTGCCTGTTCGCATCGGACGCGCCCCGTGCGCGACCGGCTCCTGCTATCTGTCCGGCCCAGGCCAGGGCCATCGGCGACCGAGGGCTTCGCGGCTCGCGGCGCGGCTGCTCCGCGATCCGTCCCGCCGCGCATCGGGTCCGAGGAACGCCGCACCGGCGGTTCCGGCCGCGCCGCGCGCGTCAGCGGGCCGATACCGCTCGACGCGGGCCGGGACTTGCATCGCGGCCACGAGGCTCAGTAAAGAGGGCGATGCCAGATTGCAACGCGGCCGCCATGGCGTGCATCCCGCGCCTGCCCGTGTGCGCTAGCGCACGGCGTTGCTGGCGCGGCCACCAGAATCCTGGGATTCCGGTCGTATTGCCGACGCAATGCACGTGCTGTCCTCAACGATCGGACGTCCGCACCCATCGAGCCTGCGCACGCAGTTCATGTGGCGCCGTTGCGTCAGGAGCCGAATAAGATGTCATGGTCCCGCCGAAACGGGGTCGTTTCAGATTAGTTCCAAGCTAGGTCGCTGGAATTCGAGATTTTTTCGCGTTAAGCACCCCGACGCCCCGGGGCCGACGAAGTAAGGAGCCGCAATCTTGGGTATCCCCCTCCGGTACGTCGCGAAGATCGGCGGCTACATCCTGAAGCAGCACCTCACGGGCCGCAAGCGCTACCCGCTTGTGATGATGATGGAACCGCTGTTCCGCTGTAACCTGGCCTGCGCCGGCTGCGGCAAGATCGACTACCCGGACGAGATCCTGAACAAGCGCCTGCCGGTCGCCGACGCGCTCGAATCGGTGCGCGAGTGCGGTGCTCCGGTGGTGGTGATCGCCGGCGGCGAGCCGCTCCTGCACAAGGACCTCCCGCAGATCGTCGAGGGCATCATCGCCCAGAAGAAGTTCGCGATCGTCTGCACGAACGCGCTGCTCCTCGAGAAGAAGATCAAGGAGTACAAGCCCAGCCCGTACTTCACGTGGTCGATCCATCTCGACGGCGACAAGGAGATGCACGACCAGTCGGTGTGCCAGCGCGGCGTCTACGACAAGGCCGTGGCGGCGATCGCGAAGGCCAAGGAGATGGGCTTCCGCGTCACCATCAACTGCACCTTCTTCAACAATTCGCAGCCGGAGAAGATCGCCGACTTCTTCGACAGCGTGACCCGGATGGGCATCGACGGCATCACCGTCTCCCCCGGCTACGCCTACGAGCGCGCCCCCGACCAGAAGCACTTCCTGAACCGCAAGGCGACGAAGGACCTGTTCCGCGGCGTGTTCCGGCACGGCAAGGAGAAGGGCCGCGAGAAGTGGACCTTCCAGCAGTCGGGCCTGTTCCTCGACTTCCTGGCCGGCAACCAGACCTACCATTGCACCCCGTGGGGCAACCCGACCCGCACCGTGTTCGGCTGGCAGAAGCCCTGCTACCTGCTCGGCGAGGGCTACGCGGCGACCTTCAAGGAGCTGATGGAGGAGACCGACTGGGATTCCTACGGCACCGGCAACTACGAGAAGTGCGCCGACTGCATGGTCCACTCGGGCTACGAGGCCTCCTCGGTGGTCGATTCGGTCCGCAAGCCGTGGAAGCCGCTGGTCCACGCGATCCGCGGCATCAAGACCGATGGCGCCATGGCCCCCGAGGTCAGCCTCGAGAACCAGCGCCCGGCCGAGTTCGTGTTCTCGCGCAACGTCGCGCAGAAGCTGTCCGAGATCAAAGCGGCCGGCGTCGACACGAAGCAGGAAGCCCGCAAGCGCACCGCCGCCTGATCGGCCCGCGCCATTGACGACCTGAGACCCGCGGCCGTGAGGCCGCGGGTCTCTTCGTTTCAGGGATCGCCGCCCGGCGCATCACCCGAGCCGCGGCACGTGCGGCGCGCAATCCCGTGGCAGGGTCCCGTCGAGCCGTGGATCGGGCGCGACCTCGACATGGACGGCACAGGGATCGAAGCCCGAGCGCCGGTAGAAGGCGAGCGCGTCGGGATGATCCAGGGTGCAGGTGTGCACCCAGAACCGCGTGATCGGACGCGCCCAGGCCCGGCGGATTGCCGCGTTCATCAACGTGCGGCCGATCCCGGTTCCGATCGCGCTTCGGGTCAATCCGAGGAAGACGAGCTCGCAGGCGCCGGGCTCGCGGAAATCCAGTTCCAGCATGCCGATGTCCCGGCCCTCACGGCGAAGCGCGAAGATCTCGACCTCCCGGTCGGCGAGGATGGCGGCCAAAGCGCCCTCCGGCAGGGTGAGCCGCGAGAACCACAGCCAGTCGGCGCCGACCGCGCGGAACAGGGTCCGGTAGGTCTCCGGGTCGGCCCGCTCCAGGGGTTCGAGGGCGATCCCGGCTGGGAAGCGCCGGACGGGCGGCGGGGATGGCGGGCGGAGCATCTCCAGGCTGGTGACGATGGTCGCGATATGGCCGGGCGGTACCGCCGCGAAGCCCGGGGCCAGGGTCGGGATCCCCGTGTTCGGCAGCATGGCGTCCTCCGAAGATGCCTCGGCGCGGGTCAGATCGCCCGCGGGCGGCGTCGCGCGATCAGCCAGGGCAGAACGCAGGCCGCCGACACAGCGATCGCCGCCGCGTAGGCCGCGACCGGGTCGATTCGCCCGAGCAGCAGGTGCACGCAGACATAGAAGGCCAGCACACCGAACGCGCCCTGCGCGCTGCCGCGTACCACGTCGAGCGCCGCGCCGGCCCCGTCCTGCGCCCGGGCAAACACGATCAGCGGCCAGGAGATGATCGGGATCGGCGCCAGGACGCCGCTCAGGCCGGAGCCGAGATGCGGGGCGAGGGTCGAGACCAGCAGGACCAGGGTGGTGGCGGCCGCGAGGCGCGCCGGCATATCCCAGCGCGGCGGTCGGGGCCGGCGGATCGGTGCGCGCGCTTCGACGGCCGGCCGGCACAGGGCGACGACCAGCGCCATCGCCGGCAGGTCGATCGCCGTGGCCAGCCAGATACCGGGCCGGATCACGCCGTGCAGGAGGGCGCCCCCGAGGACGAAGGCCGCCAGGGCGATGGCGGCGCCGGCGACGATCCCCATCCGCTGCGCGCAGGCGGCATAAGCGAGGTAGCTGGCCGTGACCGCCCCTAAGCCCTCCACCGAACCGACGGCGGCGTCGGCGGCGAAGCGCTCGCCCTGCTCCACCGCGAGATAGATCGAGATCGGTGCCGAGGTGAGCGGCAGGCCCGAGAGGAGGCCGCCCACGAGGCTGCCCCACCGGCGCGCGGCCGCCGAGACGGCCCACATCAGCGTCGGCGTGACGAGGATCTTGGCGGCGATCAGGCTCATGACGCCCTGCGCGATCCGGGGCGTCAGGCCGCCTCGGGCGGCCCGTCATCCTCCGGATCGGCGGGGGCGTGAAGCATGTCCTCCAGCTCGTCGATCAGACGGTCGATCTGGTCCTCTGTGGCCAGCACCTTCAGGACCTCCCCCGATTCGGTCTCGACGGCCAGCTCGATATGCGGCCCGACCCGGGCCGTGAGGAACCGGGCCAGGATCTTGATGGCGCTCATGCGACTGCTTCCTCCGCGGCGATGAGGCCGACGGCCACCGCCGGTCCACAGGTCGAGATCGCGTCGCGCGCGCCGGCGATCCGCGCCTCCAGCAGCGCCACCAGCGGGGTTGCCGGCCGCCCGAGCCGCTCCGCGAGGCGGAGGCCCAGGAAGGTGCCGGCGCCGCACACGACCAGAGGGGCGCCCGCGCCGAGATCCGGCCGGCTCAGGAGGTCCGCCGCCGCATCGTGCAGCAGGCGCAGCTGCGCCTCGGCAAAGTGGCCGGCCAGCGCCGCCCAGGCGGAGGCGGGCGCCTCCGTCCGGTCCCGCCCGACGACGCGGGCGAGCCGGGTTTCGCTCTCGGCCACCGACTTGCCCTTGCGGTCGCCGCTCGGCTGCTGGTCGGCGCCTTCGGGGAGCTGGCCGAGGATGCGGTAGACGTCCGCCATGTGGGCGAAGGTCTCGGTCATCAGGCGGGTGCGGCGGCCCGCGAAGGGGGCGTGGTCGGACAGCGCGATCACCGGCGTGCGCACCGCGCCGGTATAGACGAGTTCGCCGGTCTCCAGCCGCTCGGCGTCGCTGTAGCCGGTGGCGGCCGGCCGGCCGCGGACGATGGGGATCAGGTCGGCGGTGGTCGAGCCGATATCGATCAGGAGCGCGTCCGGGACGTGCCGGCCGGCGAGGGCCGCGGTGGCGTGCCAGTTGGCCGAGGCCACGTCCGCCGCGTGGGAGGCGGCGGCCTCCGGGGCGACGAAGCCGGAGCGGCCGGCGTAGATCCGCACGGTCCCGGCGAGGTGCGATCCGGCCCATCCGGACAGCGCCGCGACGCCGTCGCGCCGGTCGGCGAAGCAGTCGGTCAGCTCGCCCGTCATGGTCACGGCGTGCGAGGCCGCGCCGCGAGCCCAGTCGGGGGCGGCGTCCAGCGCCCGGTCGAGGGCGGGCAGGCCCTGCCAGAGCGGGCACGGCACCTGGGCGGCGGCCACGACGCGGCCGTCCTCCACCAGGGCGACCTTGACGTGGACCCCGCCGAGGTCCCACCCGATCGTCATTGGGTTAGATGAGCGCATGGGACCGTGATGGGCGCCTCGATGGACCACAGGATCGGGCGCCCCGGCTTCGCGGTGATCCCGGTGCTCGATCTCCGGGGCGGCCGCGTGGTGCGGGCGCGCCGGGGTGAACGCTCCTCCTATGCCCCGATCGAGACGCCCTTGGCAAAGGGATCCGCGCCCGCCGCGGTGGCGCGCGGCTTGTGCGACGCGTGGCCCGCCGCGATCCTCTACGTCGCCGATCTCGACGCGATCATCGATCGTGCCGCGCCCGATCTGCGCGCCCTGGAGGCGATCGCCCGCGCCTGCCCGGATGCCGCCCTGTGGGTTGATGCGGGCTTCGCCGAAGCGGCCGGCGTCGACGCCTTCCTGGCCTCCGGCCTCGGGCGGCCGGTGATCGGCAGCGAGAGCCAGGCGGATGCCGGCCTCGTGGCGCGCCTCGGCGACCGGGCGGTGTTCTCCCTCGACACCCGCGGCACGGAGCGGCTCGGCCCGGCGGCGCTCCACGACGATCCGACGATCTGGCCGCCTGAAGTGATCGCCATGACGCTGGCGCAGGTCGGCGCCGGGGCCGGCCCAGACCTCGCGGCCCTCGGCGCCTTGCGGGCGCGGGCGCCGGATCGCCACCTCTACGCGGCGGGCGGYGTCCGCGGCCCGGACGACCTGCGGGCGCTGCGCACGGCCGGGATCGCCGGGGCGCTGGTCGCCTCGGCGCTCCACGACGGYACCCTGTCCCGGGCCGCCGCGCCGGATCTCGCCTGATGCTTCCGGCGGGCAACACGGGCTGCTAAGAGGCTGCAGCAGAGGTATCGACGCTCCCTTCGTCTTTGCGAGCGGAGCGAAGCAATCCAGCGGCGCTACGCTCGCCGAGGTCGAGCTGCCCTGGGTTGCTTCGCTCCGCTCGCAAGGACGGGACGGACAGGAAGCGCAACCGCGAGAGCCGTCAGACGATGGAAAAGTTCACGACCCTGGAGGGCGTCGCGGCGTCCATGCGGACGATCAACGTTGATACCGACCGGATCATCCCGGCGAAGTATCTGAAGACGATCCGTCGGACCGGGCTCGGCACGAGCCTGTTCGCCGAAATGCGCTATCGCGAGGACGGCACCGAGAACCCGGACTTCATCCTCAACAAGCCCGCCTACCGGAACACCAAGATCCTCGTGTGCGGCGACAATTTCGGCTGCGGCTCATCGCGGGAACACGCGCCCTGGGCGCTCGCCGATTTCGGCATCCGCTGCGTGATCTCGACGAGCTTCGCCGACATTTTCTTCAACAACTGCGCCAAGAACGGCATCCTGGCGATCGTCGTGTCCGCCG
Organism: Methylobacterium sp. P5_C11; assembly: GCF_054049775.1. Taxonomy (NCBI): domain Bacteria; kingdom Pseudomonadati; phylum Pseudomonadota; class Alphaproteobacteria; order Hyphomicrobiales; family Methylobacteriaceae; genus Methylobacterium; species Methylobacterium sp. P5_C11. Next base: position 32,387 of record NZ_JBFULS010000037.1, read on the forward strand.
AAGACCTTGAGAAGCTGTTCGAGGATGCCGAGCGCGGCGCGAACGCGACCCTGTCGATCGATCTGGCGGCGCAGACGATCCGGGGGCCGGACGGCGGCACCCTGCATTTCGACATCGACGCGGGCCGCAAGCACAACCTGTTGAACGGGCTCGACGAGATCGGCCTGACCCTGGAGCGCGCCGCGTCCATCGACGCCTACGAGCAGAAGCTCGCCCAGCGGGAATGGGCCTGAGCGAGGTCCCGACCTCCGAGCCCTGCCGATAGGCGACCGATGGGCGGTCCTGCGCCGGCCGGTCGTCGTTTGCCCTGCCCGGGGAAGGCTTCGATCAGAGCGGCGCCGGCATGCGGCGCGCCCGTCTCCCGCCTTGAGGCGGCCTTGACCTCGCCGACGCGGCCGGGCGTGCCGATCCGTTCGGCGCCGTACCGGTTCCGATCCTTCATCATGGGTTCCGCCGTCAGGCCTGGAAGGTCCCGCCGTGGCCGGTCGGGTTCGGTGCCAACCTGCCGGTCGGCCGACAAGCGGGTCCGGGCGAGGCGCCGCGCCTCACGCTTCGTTAACCCACATGTCGCCTGAATCCGCCGGCAGAGTCTGACCCGCATCGTGAGGATCGCCTGAATGCCGAAGCACCCGACGGGACCGAGACTCGCGCGCGCGGTCGGGCTGCTCGCCGGCATCGCGGCGCTGCCCCTGACGACCCTGTCGGCGCGGGCCGATTTCGACGGCTGCCTCGCCGGTATCCAGTCCCAGGCGGCCGCCGCCGGGGTCTCGGCGCAGACCTTCCGGTCCGCCACGAGCGGGATCAGCTACGACGACAAGGTGATCGAACTCTCGCAGGCGCAGCCCGAGTTCAAGACGCCGATCTGGGACTACATGGCGGCGCTGGTCGACGACGAGCGGGTCGAGGACGGGCGCGCGGCCATGCGCCAGCACGCGGCGGCCCTCGCCCAGGCCGAGTCGCGCTACGGGGTCGACCGCTACACGATCGCCGCCGTCTGGGGCGTCGAGTCGAATTTTGGCAAGAACCTCGGCAAGATGCCGCTGGTGCAGTCGCTGGCGACGCTGGCCTGCTCGAGCAACCGCCGCCGGGACTTCTTCCGCGGCGAGCTGATCGCCACCCTGCGGATCATCGAGCGGGGCGACATCGCGCCCGAGCGGCTGACCGGCTCCTGGGCGGGCGCCTTCGGCCAGACCCAGTTCATGCCGACCACCTATCACCGCCTCGCGGTCGACGGCGACGGCGACGGGCGGCGCGACGTGGTCGATTCGGTGGCCGACGCGGTCGGGTCCACCGCCAACTTCCTGCACGTCGCCAAGTGGCAGAACGGCCAGGTCTGGGGCTACGAGGTGAAGCTGCCCCGCGGCTTCAACGTCGGCGCCGCCGGACGCAAGAACAAGAAGCCGCTCGCTCACTGGGCTTCGCTCGGCGTGACCCGCGTGGACGGCCGCCCGCTCTCGGGCGACGGACCGGCCGGAATCATCGCGCCGGCCGGGATCGACGGGCCGGCCTTCCTGGTCACCAGGAACTTCGACGCGATCTACTCGTACAACGCCGCCGAGTCCTACGGCCTCGCCATCGCGGTCCTGTCCGACCGGCTGCGCGGCAAGGCCGGCGTCCAGGCCGCCTGGCCGACCGACGATCCGCCCCTGTCCCGGGCCGAGCGCCGCGACCTCCAGACCCGGCTCGCGGCCCGCGGCTACGATGTCGGCGAGCCGGACGGCAAGGTCGGCCAGAAGACCCGCGACGCCATCAAGGATGTGGAGCGCAAGCTCGGCATGAATCCCACGGGCCGTCCCGGCGGCAAGGTGCTGGAAGCCCTGCGCGGCGGATGAGCCGGCGGCTCATCACGTCAGGCTCCCCGTTCGAGCGGGACTACGGCTACTCCCGGGCGGTGGTCGACGGGGATACCGTCCATCTGTCCGGGACGACCGGCTACGACTACGCCACGATGACCATGCCCGAGGGTGCCGCCGCGCAGGCCGAGGCATGCTGGCGCACGATCCGGTCGGTTCTCGCCGAGGCCGGGACGGACCTCGCCGGCATCGTACGCGCCACCTATTACGTCACCGACCGGGACGACGCCGAGGCCGTGCTGGCGGTCTGCGGACGGGTTCTGGCCGACATCCGGCCGGCCGCCACGATCGTGCTCGTGGCGGGCCTTCTGCGCCCCGAGATGCGCGTCGAGATCGAGGTCACCGCGCGGATCGGGTAGCGCTGTCCGCATCGCGCCGGGGACGGCGCGCGGGCCCTGCGTGCCGTTCTGCCGGACCGTCCGATCCATCGATACAAACGCCCCGATCGCGCCCGAACCGCGGCTGCCCGCCCCTACCGGTTGCAGCGGCCATTCGGGCCGCCCGCCTGTGCGCTCCGGCGTTCCGGCCGGCGCGGCATTGCCCTCGGGTTCTGTTGCCCCGACGAAAGCCTCTCCTTACGCCCCACGCACGCCGTTCCCGAGGCAGCCGCTTCGTCGTCCCGTGTTGAGATCCACGAGGCACAACTTACAGGTAATGATCTTGTCCTGCGGACTTAAGTTGACATGAGCATTCAGGCTTATCAGATCTCGACGTGGACTCGCCGGTTTTTTCGATCCGTGAGAATATGTTATGTTCGATGGGTTTTTTAAGAATGGTCTATCGCGTCGAATTGCTGCTCAAACTTTACTCATTGGGTTGGTTATAGCAATCATCGGAGCCGGTGGATTGCGATCGTATTATCTGGAGATGGTGTCTGGACGCCTGCAATCCTTGCACACGATCACGGAGCTGTTCACAACCTACGCGCAGCACCTCGAGTCCCAGGTGCGGAGCGGCGCCCTGACCCGCGATGCTGCCCTGGCGGAGCTGGCCGAGACGGCCATGGCCATGCGCTTCGACAACGGCACCAACTACGTCGCCATCTATGAGATGGACGGAACGGTTCTGGCGGTTCCCGACCGCAGGCTTGTCGGCAGCAACCAGCTGGAAACCCAGGTCGACGGGGTGCGCGTGGCCGGGACGCTGATCGATCGGCTGAAGACCTCCGACACGGCCATGATGACCTACCTTTATCCCCGGCCTGGGCGTGAGGGCCTGTATCCGAAGACGACGCTCGCCGTCAGGTTCACGCCCTGGAACATCGTGATCGCGGCGGGGACCTATACGGACGACATCAAGGCAGCCTTCTTCGCCCTCGCCCTGGCGGCGGTCGGCCTGCTCGTCGGGGTGGGCACCCTCGGGCTGATCGGCTCGGTCCTGATCGGGCGCGGTATCACGCGTCCGCTCGCTCAGCTCGGTCGTCGGATGCAGGCCCTCGCCCAGGGCGACGGCACGGACCCGATTCCCGGGCTCGAGCGGAAGGACGAGATCGGTCAGATGGCCCGGACCGTGGAGGTGTTCCGCCAAGCGCTGATCGCCAAGGCCGAGATGGACCGGGCGGCGGCGCAGGAAACGCAGGCCAAGGCCCGGCACGCCCAGAAGCTCGACGACCTCACCCGGGCGTTCGAGGCCAATGCCGCGTCCCTGATGACCGGTGTCTCGGCCGCCGCCACGCAGATGGAGGCGACCGCGGAGGTCATGGCGCGGACGGCCTCGCGCACCCGTGCCCGGGCCACGCGGGTCGCCGGGGGCGCGCAGGAGACCGCCGGGAGCGTACAGAGCGTCGCCGCCGCCACCGAGGAAATGGCGATCACCATCCAGGAAATCTCCGGACAGATGACGCAATCCTCGGCCAAGACCGCGCAGGCGGCCACCGAGTCGCAGCGCACGGACGCCATCGTGGGCGACCTCCTGAACGGGGCCGAGCGGATCGGGGCCGTCGCCAGCATGATCGCGGGCATCGCCCGTCAGACCAACCTCCTGGCCCTCAACGCCACGATTGAGGCGGCCCGGGCCGGCGAGGCGGGTCGGGGCTTCGCCGTCGTGGCCGCCGAGGTCAAGGGGCTGGCCGAGCAGACCGCCACCGCCACCGCGGAGATCGCCACCCGGATCGGCGCCGTCCAAGCGTCGACCCGGCAGGCCGTGGAGGCGATCCAGGGAATCGGTCGCACCATGGGAGAGGTCAGCACCCTTGCGGCGGCGGTCGCGGCTGCGATCGAGCAGCAGGGGGCGACCACCCAGGAGATCGTGCGCAGCGTTGCGCGCGCCGCGGCGGGCACCGAGGCGGTCACCGGCAACATCGCCGACGTCTCGCAGGGCGCCGAGGAAACCGGCGGTGCGGCCGAGCTGGTTCTCGGCGCCGCGGTCGACATGTCGCGCAGGTCCGAGCAGCTCTCCGCCGAGATCCACCGGTTCCTCGACGGCATCCGCGCCGCCTGAGCGGCGCGTGTCGTCCGCCGGGGCGGCGGCGCCGCACAACAAAAGACCGGCCCGGCTGAGCCGGACCGGTCTGAAACGGGGCGATCGCTCCGGCCTGCGGAACGGGTCGGACCGCTTATTCGGCGGCGGCCGGCGCCGCGGCCGGCGTATCCTTGGCCTTGTAGCGGTCGGTGCGCTCGACGATGCGGGCCGACTTCCCGCGGCGGTCGCGCAGGTAGTACAGCTTGGCGCGGCGCACCTTGCCGCGGCGGGCCACCTTGATCGAATCGATCATCGGGGAATGGACCGGGAAGACGCGCTCCACGCCTTCGCCGTAGGAGATCTTGCGGACCGTGAAGCTCTCGTTGAGGCCGCCGCCCGAGCGGGCGATGCAGACGCCCTCGTAGGCCTGGACGCGGGTGCGCTCGCCTTCCTTCACGCGGACGTTCACGATGAGGGTATCGCCCGGCTCGAAATCCGGGATGGTCTTGGCGAGGCGCGCGACTTCCTCGCGCTCCAGCTGCTCGATGATGTTCATGGCATAGCTCCGGCCGTCGCGCCGTTCCGCCCCTCATGGGCGACCGGCACCAGGATTTCGGCGATCCTGTTGTGAGTTGGGCGGCTCTCTACAGGATCGCCGCCGGCTTGTCGATTGCCGTCGGCTGCGATCAGCGACGGCCCGCGCCGGGCGGCTCGCGCGCCGCCTCGGCCTCGGGCAGCACGCAGGCCAGCAGGAACGTCGCGAGGTCGTCCGTGATGTGGTCGATATGCGCCTCGCGCACCGCCTCCTGCTCGAACGCCTCCCGATAGGGATCGGCGACCTTCGGCACCACCAGCACGGTCGCCATGCCGAGATCGTGCGGGACCGCGAGGTTGCGGGCGATGTCCTCGAACAGCGCCGCGCGGGTCGGCTCGACCGCGTGCTTGCTCAGGAACCGCTCGTAGGTCGCCCGTTCCGGCTTCGGGACGAAATCGGCGGCGGCGATGTCGAACACGTCCTCGAAATGGTCGAGGATGCCGAGCTTGGCGGCGACGTTCTCGGCGTGGCGGCGCGAGCCGTTGGTCAGGATCAGCTTGCGCCCGGGCAGCCGCTCGATCGCCTGGCCGAGGGCCGTGTCGAGCTTGATCGACGAGTGGTCGATGTCGTGGGCGAAGTCGAGGAAATCGTGGGGATCGACACCCGCCTCGATCATCAGCGCCGACAGGGTCGTGCCGTAGCGGTGATAGAAGTGCTTCTGCAGCGCGCGCGCCGAGAGTCCGTCGAGCCCGTAGAGCTGCATCACGTAGAGGGTGATGCGCTCGTCGACCTTCGGCCAGACCTCGGCGTCGCTCGGGTAGAGGGTGTTGTCGAGGTCGAACACCCAGGTGTCGACGTCGGCGAAGTCGCGGGCCGCAGGCGAGGTGAACTGGGCCTTGTCGGGGTGGTGCACCGGAACCCCTCAGGTTGCTGATACCTGCCAAATCTGTGGACCGGAACGGTCAAGCTCGCAAGTTTGCCGCTTGTCCGGGCCTTGCTGGGCGGGCGGGGTACGACAATGCGCGGCGGTCGCGGGATGTTGCGGTCCCGGATCCGCGCCGCATCGCCCCGGGCGGCGACGCGGCGCGCGGGCGGTTCGGGACTCAGCCCCGTCGGATCAGCGTGCCGGCGCCGTAATCGGTGAACAGCTCGAGCAGCACGGCGTGGTTGACCTTGCCGTCGAGGATGACCACCGCCTCCACACCGCGCTCGATCGCGTACATGCAGGTCTCGATCTTGGGGATCATCCCGCCCGTGATGGTGCCGTCCGCGATCAGGCGCCGGCAATCCTCGACGGTGAGTTCCGGAATCAGCTTCTTGTCCTTGTCGAGGACGCCCGGGACGTCGGTGAGCAGCAGCAGGCGCTTGGCCCGGAGCGCGCCGGCGATGGCCCCCGCGAAGGTGTCGGCGTTGACGTTGTAGGTCTGGCCGTCCGCCCCGTAGGCCACCGGGGCGAGAACCGGGATCAGCTCGGCCTTCAGCACCGCGTCGAGGACGCCGCGCTCGACGTGATCCGGCTCACCCACGAGGCCGAGATCGATGGCCTGCTCCTGATGGCTCTCCGGATCGACGACGGTCTTCATCGCCCGCTTGGCGCGGACCATGTTGCCGTCCTTGCCGCACAGGCCCACCGCCCGGCCGCCTTCGGCGGAGATCCAGCCGACGATCTGCTTGTTGATCAGGCCCGCCAGGACCATCTCGACCACCTCGACGGTGGCCTCGTCGGTCACGCGCAGGCCGCCGCGGAACTCGGACTGGATGCCGAGCCGGTCCAGCATCCGGCCGATCTGCGGTCCGCCGCCATGCACGACGATCGGCTTCAGCCCGGACTGTTCCAGAAGGACGATGTCCTCGGCGAAGTCCTCGGCCGCGGCGCGGTCACCCATGGCGTGACCGCCATATTTGATCACCACGATTTCCTGGTCGTAGCGCTGCATGTGGGGCAGCGCCTGGGCCAGGACCTCGGCGCGCACGTGCACGTTCGGCAATTCGGTCATCGCGGTCCTTCGCCGATCCTCGGGTCGGGTCTTCGGGGGCGGATCCGGGCCTCCCCGTCGGGCGGTGGCGCTTCTACAGGAAGCCGCCCGCGCTGCGAAGCCGCCCCGCGCAGGATGACGGCGGCGGGGCGCGTTCCGGCGTCCGGCGCGCGGCAGCCGAGCCACGCTGTCAAACCACAGTCATGCTTTGCGGGTGTTGCATTCGCGTGACAGACTGGAGGCGATCCAGGCTGGCCCGGCTTGCATCGTCGAACGGCCGGGATCATGTTGCATCGCAGCAAGCCGCTGGGCGAGCTGCCGGGAGAGCCCGATGCGGATTGCGATGATTGGGGCCGGATATGTCGGCCTGGTCTCCGGAGCATGTCTCGCCGATTTCGGCCACGCGGTGGTGTGCATCGACCGCGACTCGGACAAGATCGCCAGCCTCGACGCCGGCCGCATGCCGATCTACGAGCCGGGCCTCGACGCGCTCGTCGTCGAGAACGTCCGGCAGGGCCGCCTCGCCTTCGGTTCGACCATGCGCCAGGCCGTGGCCGAGGCCGACGCGGTGTTCATCGCGGTGGGGACGCCGTCCCGCCGCGGCGACGGCTTCGCCGACCTGAGCTTCGTGTTCGACGCCGCCCGGGAGATCGCCGGGGCGCTGTCGGGCTTCACCGTGGTGGTGACCAAGTCGACCGTGCCGGTGGGAACCGGTGACGAGGTCGAGCGGATCATCCGCGAGACCAACCCCGAGGCGGCGTTCGCCGTCGTTTCCAATCCCGAGTTCCTGCGCGAGGGCGCGGCCATCGCCGACTTCAAGCGCCCCGACCGCATCGTGGTCGGCGCTGAGGACGCCCGGGCCGAGGCGGTGATGCGCGAGGTCTACCGGCCGCTCTACCTCAATCAGGCGCCGATCATGGTGACGTCGCGGCGCACCGCGGAGCTGACCAAGTACGCGGCGAACGCCTTTCTGGCGGCCAAGATCACCTTCATCAACGAGATCGCGGACCTGTGCGAGGAGGTCGGAGCCGACGTCCAGGCGGTGGCGCGCGGCATCGGCCTGGACAACCGGATCGGGTCGAAGTTCCTGCATGCCGGGCCGGGCTACGGCGGCTCGTGCTTTCCCAAGGACACGCTGGCGCTGGTCAAGACCGCTCAGGACGCCGGCACCCCGCTGCGGCTGGTCGAGACAGTGGTGGCCGTCAACGACCAGAGGAAGCGCGCCATGGCGCGCAAGGTGATCAAGGCCTGCGGCGGTTCGGTGCGGGGCAAGACGGTGGCGCTGCTCGGCCTGACCTTCAAGCCCAACACCGACGACATGCGCGACGCGCCCTCGCTGGCGATCGTGGCCGGCCTGCAGGATGCCGGTGCGCGGATCCGCGCCTACGATCCGGAAGGCATGGAGCAGGCGCGTGCCCTGATGCCGGCTGTGGATTATGCCGAGAACGCCTACGCCTGCGCGGAGGGCGCCGACGCCCTGGTGATCGTCACCGAATGGAACGCATTCCGGGCGCTGGACCTCGACCGCCTGCGCCAGACCATGTCGTCCGGCGGATCGGCGCCCGTGCTGATCGACCTGCGCAACATCTACGATCCCGAAAGCGCCGCCCGCCACGGTTTCACCTATTGCGGCGTCGGACGAACCAAGCAGAGCACGGCACGGAGCGCGTCTTGAGGGTCTCGGGCGCGGCCGACGGACCCGAATTCCTGTGCGGGATCTGCGCCCTGTCGCGAAGATCTCTTTCGGAAGCGACCCCGATGCCGCTAGACGGGCCGCGGCCGCAGAGGCGCAACTGTGGCTTTCTCGTGATCGAGGCTGCGTCTCAACAGCCGGTGCAACGGTTCAATCTTGGCTTTTTGGCCGCAGGCATTGGATAAGCCCGTGATGAATACATGTCACAGCCTCCGGCAATTTTGCCATCGAGGGATGACCTCGCCTTGGGGCTGGTTGGACACCGCAATGGTGCCACAGTAAGGGGTGAGAGGGTACTCACTCGTCGAGAGCCGAGCCGACTTCCGATAACGAGCGTGTGCGAACCGAACGTGACACAACGTACAGACATTGCGATCGTCGGACGCGCATGCCGACTGCCCGGAGCCCCCAGTGTGGACGGGCTGTGGTCACTCCTGTCCGCTGGACGCTGCGCCGTCAGCAAGGTGCCGGCAGACCGCTTTTCCCTGGAGCGGTTCGCCCACCCCCGCGCCCATGAGCGCGGCAAGAGCTACACCTGGGCGGCCGGTGTCATCGACGACGTCTGGTCGTTCGATCCGGCGGTGTTCGGCATCTCGCCCCGCGAGGCCGAACAGATGGATCCGCAGCAGCGGATGCTGCTGGAGCTGACCTGGGAAGCCCTCGAGGACGCGGGTCTGCGCCCGTCGAGCGTGGCCGGCAGCAACATCGGCGTGTTCGTCGGTGCGTCGTCCCTCGATTACGGCAACCTGCGCATCCTCGACGCGCCGTCGGGCGACGCCTACGCGGCGACCGGCAACACGCTCTCGATCATCTCGAATCGCATCTCCTACATCTTCGACCTGAAGGGTCCGAGCTTCACGGTCGACACGGCCTGCTCGTCCTCGCTCGTCGCCTTCGACAACGCCGTCCAGGCGATCCGGTCGGGCCGCGTGGACACCGCCGTCGTCGCCGGCGTCAACGTCCTGGCGAGCCCGTTCAACTTCATCTGCTTCTCCAGCGCGCAGATGCTCTCGCGCACCGGCCTGTGCCAGGCGTTCTCCAAGAACGCCGACGGCTACGTGCGGTCCGAGGGCGGCGTGGTTTTCGTGCTGCAATCGGCCGAGGCCGCGCGGCGCAACGGCGCCACGGTCCGCGCCGTCGTGGCGGCCTCGGGGATCAACTCCGACGGGCGCACCACCGGAATCTCCCTCCCCTCGGGCTACGCCCAGGGTGCCCTGCTGGAGAAGGTCTACCGCGAGGCCGAGATCGGGCTCGACGACCTCGCCTTCATGGAGGCGCACGGCACCGGCACGCCGGTGGGCGACCCGATCGAGGCCTCGGCCATCGGCTCGAAGCTCGGCCGCGGCCGGCAGGCGCCGCTGCCGATCGGCTCGATCAAGACCAATATCGGCCACACCGAGCCGGTCTCGGGCCTCGCCGGCCTGATGAAGGCGACGCTGGCGCTGGAGCACGACCTCGTGCCGCCGTCGCTGCACGCGGCCGAACTCAACCCCGAGATCCCCTTCGGCGAACTCAACCTTCAGGTCGTGCGCGCGCCGCTGAAGATCGGCCGCGGTTCGCGCGAGCGCTTCGCCGGCGTGAACTCGTTCGGGTTCGGCGGCACCAACGCCCACGTGGTCATCACTGACGCCCCCGCCTGGGCGAAGGCTCCCGAGGCCGCTCCCGCGCCCGCCGCGCAGGTGCTCCTGCTTTCGGCCCAGAGCCGGGCGGCCCTGAACGAGCTGGCCCTCGACTACGCCGAGCGCCTTGAGGCCGAGCCCGCGAAGGCCGCCGCCGTGGCCGCCGCGGTCGCGCATCGCCGCGAGCGCATGTCTGCCCGCCTCGCCGTGGCGCTGGACGGCAAGACCGACGTCGCCGCCGCCCTGCGCGCTATCGGCGAAGGTGAGGACACCGCGGACGCCTTCACCGGCACCGCGGTCGACCGCGTCGCCGAGGTGGCCTTCGTCTATTCCGGCAACGGCAGCCAGTGGGCCGGCATGGGCCGCGAGGCCTACGAGGAGAACCCCACCTTCCGGGCCGCCTTCGACCGGATCGACACGCTGTTCCAGGTCCATTCGGACTGGTCGCTGAAGGAAGCCCTCTACGCCGACGACCTGGACGGGCGCCTCGCGCTCACCAGCGTCTCGCAGCCGCTGATCTTCGCGATCGAGAGCGCCTCCACGGCCGCCCTCAAGGCGAAGGGCCTGATCCCCTCCTACGTCCTCGGCCACAGCGTGGGCGAGATCGCGGCCGCCGAGGCCGCCGGCATCCTGAGCCTGGAGGACGCGGTCCGGGTCATCTACTACCGCAGCCACCACCAGGAGACGACGCACGGCCAGGGCACCATGGCGGTGCTGCTGATGCCGGCCGAGGAGGTCGAGTCCTTCCTCAGGGATTACCCGACCCTCGACATCGCCGCCTACAACAGCCCGAAGGCCGTCACGGTCGCCGGGCCGGTGGCGGATATCGACGCCGCCCTCAAGGCCCTGTCGCGCAAGCGTCGCCGCGGCCGCAAGCTCGACCTCGCCTACGCCTTCCACGGCCGGCTGATGGACCCGACCGAGAAGCCGCTCCTGCGCGATCTCGCCGGGCTGAAGGCCAAGACCGGCACCACCGCGATGGTCTCCACCGTCACCGGCAGCGTGCTGGACGGGTCCCATTTCGGCGCCGGCTACTGGTGGCGCAACATCCGCGAGCCGGTGCGCTTCTGCGAAGCCGTGCAGGACGCCACCCGCCGCGGCGCCCGCGTCTTCGTCGAGGTCGGCCCGCGCGCGACCCTCATGTCGCATGTCGGTGACGCAGTCGAGCCGCTGGGCATCGAGACCGCCACGGTCGGCGTGATGCACCGCAAGGCCTCCGGCGGCGACCCGATCGCCAAGGCGGTCAGCGCCGCCCTGGTCCAGGGCGCGCAGGTCGACGAGAGCCTGCTGTTCGGCGACGCGCCGAAGGGCGACGTGCCGCTGCCGACCTATCCGTGGCAGCGCCGGCCGTTCCGCCTCGCCGACACCACCGAGGGCGTCGGCGCCATGAGTCCCCGCCCCTACCACCCGTTGATCGGGTCGCGCACGACCTTCGACGGCCTGGAATGGAACGGCTTCGTCGATCCGGCCACGGTGCCCGAGCTCGAGGATCACAAGGTCGACGGCCAGGTGATCATGCCCGGCGCCGGCTTCGTCGAGATGGCGCTGTCCTGCGTCCGCGAGGCCCTGCGCGACGACGAGATCGTGCTCGCCGATTTCGAGATCGTGGCGCCGATGGTGTTCGCCGAGGATGCCCTGCGCGAGGTCGCGGTGCGCCTGTCGGGCTCCGGCAACGGCATCCAGGTTCTCAGCCGCCCGCGCCTGACGCAAACGCCCTGGCAGCTCCATGCCCAGGCCAAGATCGTCGAGGGAACCTTCTCGGCCCCCAAGACGCCGGACCTGGACGGCTTCAGCTTCGAGACCGCCGGCGACCACGTGCTCTCCGGCGATGCGCTCTACGCCAAGGCCCTCGCCTCGGGGCTGGCCTTCGGTCCGAGCTTCCAGCAGGTGGCGATGAGCGCCCGGCTGGACGACGCCACCATCGTGTCCGACCTGCTGCCGGCCGAGCCCGACACCCGCTACGCCCTCGTGCCGAACCGGCTCGACGCCTGCTTCCACGGGCTGATCCTGCTCTTCGCCGACCTGCTCGGCGAGAATGGCGGCAAGGCCTACATCCCGGTGCGCTTCGGCGAGGTCCGGCTGCTGCGCCCCGGCGCGGTGATCGCCCGCTCGATCATCCGCACCCGGCGCTGCAACGAGCGCTCGATCCTGGCGGACTTCACCCTGCTCGACGCCGACGGCGCCGTGATCGCCACGATCCGCGAGGGCCGGTTCCAGGCCCTGCGCGCGAAGAGCGGCGGCGACCTCTCGGCCTTCGCGATCTCGCAGGTGCCGGAACTCGCCACCGAGCCGACGGCGATCCCGATGGAGCGCCGGCCGAGCGTGGCTGCGCGGCTGCGGCCGCTCGCCGCCGAGGCCAAGGGACCGGCCGATGCCGCCCTGTCGCCGGGGCACCTCCTCCTGGAGGGCTGGGCCACGTCGCTCGCCTACCGCCTCGCCTACGGCCTGGCGCAGGGCGAGACCGTCTCGGTCACCGACCGGCGCGTGCCCGAGGCCTTGCGCCCCTGGCTCCTGAACGCCCTCTACGCCCTCGAGAGCAGCGGCCTCGCCGAGCGCGCGGGGGAGAACTGGACCCTGGGCGACGGTTCCGCGCTCCCGGCCCCCGACGAGATCATGCGCTGGATCGCGGGCGACCACCCGGATCTCTCGGCCGAACTGGTGCTGATCGCCGATGTCGGCGCCCTGGTCGACCGCCTGCTCGCCGGCAAGCTGACCGATGCGCCCGCGCTGCCGCAGGGGGCGATCGACGCCTTCGTGCTGCGCTCCGCCACCGCGCGGCACGGTGCCGACGTGGTCGCCAAGCTGATCGAGCGCAGCCGCGCCCTGCTCCCGAAGGAGCGGGCGCTGCGGGTTCTGCAGGTCGGCTTCGGTCCGCTCTCGGCGCAGACCGCGATCTTCGCGGACGCCGCCGAGGCCCGGCTCACCGTCTTCGAGACGGACCGCAGGCTCGCGGAGCGCGCCCGCCTGTCGCTGGGCCGCGCCGCCGCCGTGATCGAGGCCGCGGATGAACTCGCTCCGGCGAGCTTCGACCTGATCCTGGCCTCCGGCAGCCTCCACCGGGGCGACCGGTCCCTGCCGGGCCAGCTCGCCGGGGCGCTCGCCACCGGGGGGCTGCTGGTGGCCGTCGAGCCCGGCGCCTCCCTGTTCCGCGACCTCGTGTTCGGCCTCACAGCCGGCTGGTTCGAGGAGGCGGTCGGAGGCCTGCCCGTAGGCCGTCTGGAGGACATAGAGGGCTGGCAGCGGACGCTCAGCGCCCACGGCCTCGTCAAGGTCGAGGTCGAGCGGGCCGCGTCCGCCAACGGTGACGACCTGCTGCTGACCGCCGAGGCGCCGGTGCGCCCGGGGCCGGCCCCGGCTCAGAGCTTCGCTTTCGTGATCGGCTCGGACGACGAGTTCGCCGCCGAGACCGCCTCGTCCCTGGCGACCCTGCTGGTCGCGGGCGGCGTGCACGTCTCGATCATCCTGGACTCCGAGACCTCCCTGATGGAGCTGGAGAAGGAGACCCCCGACACGGTGGTGTTCCTGGCCGGCGCCTTCACCCGCGGCGGCGAGGCGGCCGAGCGGCTGCGCGACCGCTGCCTCAGTCTGAAGCGCTGCACGGAGCATCTCGGCGCCCGCCAGACCAAGCTCTGGGTCGTGGCGCCGGGCGCCACCCGCGACCGCGGCGGCCAGACCACCAACATCGAAGCCGGTGTCTGGGCCTTCTCCCGCACGCTCGCCAACGAGGCCCCGAACCTCGACGTGCGCCGGATCGACCTCTCCCCCGAGATGTCGTCGAAGCGCGCCTCCGAGCGCCTGCGCGACCTCATCCTCTCCGGCACCCCGGAGACCGAGATCGTGCTGGACGACGAGCGGACCCAGGTCGTGCGCTTCCATGCCGGCCGGCCACAGCACCGGGATCCGGCGGATGCCGTCCCGGCCGGGGCCGCGCGTCTCGAGCGCAGCAACACCGGCGGCTTGAGCGAGATGGTCTGGGGTCCGGCCGAGCGCCGCACCCCCGGCAAGGGCGAGATGGAAATCGCGGTGGAGGCCACCGGCCTCAACTTCCGCGACGTGCTCTGGGCGCTCTCCATGCTTCCCGAGGAGATCCTGGAGGACGGTTTCGCCGGCCCCCGCCTCGGCCTCGAATGCGCCGGCCGCGTCACCGCCGTCGGTCCGGGCGTGAAGGGCTTCAAGGTCGGCGATCCGGTCGTCGCCTTCGCCCAGTCGGGCTTCGCCACCCACATCGTGGTGCCGGACCTCGTCGTCGCGCCGATGCCTCACGGCCTGGACCCGATGGCGGCCGCCACCGTGCCGGTGGCCTTCCTCACCGCCTATTACAGCCTCGTCTCCTGCGCCCGGATGCGGCGCGGCGAGTGGGTGCTGGTCCATGGCGGCGCGGGCGGCGTCGGCCTTGCGGCCCTGCAGATCGCCAAGCTGAAAGGCGCACGGGTCATCGCCACGGCGGGCTCCCGCGAGAAGCGGGCTCTGGTGAAGGCGCTGGGCGCCGAGCACGTGCTCGATTCCCGCTCGCTGGCCTTCGTGGACGAGGTCCGGGCGATCACCGGCGACGGCGTCGACATCGTCCTGAACAGCCTGTTCGGCGAGGCGATGGAGCGCTCGCTCAACGCGCTGCGGCCTTTCGGCCGCTTCGTCGAGCTGGGAAAGCGCGACTACGTCGCCAACACCCATATCGGCCTGCGCCCGTTCCGGCGGAACCTCAGCTACTTCGGTGTCGACCTCGATCAGGTGATCCAGCACCAGGGCGACGACGGCGCGCGGATGTTCCGCGAGGTGATGGCCCTGTTCAACGACGGCGGCCTCAAGCCGCTGCCGTACCAGCCCTTCACGGCAGCCGAGACCTCGGACGCGTTCCGGCTGATGCAGCAGTCGGGTCACATCGGGAAGATCGTGATCAGCCCGCCCAAGGCCGGCACGATCATGAAGGAGACCGGCCGGCCGTTCACGGTCTCGGCCGAGGGTGTCCACCTGCTGACCGGCGGCCTCGGGGGCTTCGGCCTGGAGGCGGCGCGCTGGCTGATCGACCGGGGTGCCAGGCACCTCGTGCTCGCCGGCCGCAAGGGCGCGGCCACCGACGAGGCCAAGGCCATCGTCGCCGAACTCGCCGGCCGGGGCGTGACCGTCGAGGCCAAGGCGGTCGACATCACGAGCCGGGCCTCCGTAGACCGGCTCATCGCCGGGATCGAGCAGGGCGGGAAGAAGCTGGCCGGCGTGCTGCACGCCGCCGCGGTGCTCCAGGACGGCCTGATCTCCAACATCGACGCCGCGGCGCTCGACGCGGTGATCGGCCCGAAGGTGATCGGCGCCCAGCACCTGGACGCCGCCACCCGGGACCGGAGCCTCGACTACTTCGTCCTGTTCTCCTCGGCCACGACCTTCATCGGTAACCCGGGTCAGGGCTCCTACGTGGCCGCCAACGGCTTCATGGAGGGCTTGGCGCGGCAGCGCCGCCGCCGCGGCCTGCCGGCCCTCGCGGTCGCCTGGGGCGCCATCGGCGATGTCGGCATGCTCGCCCGCAACAAGGCAGTCATGGAAGGCCTCGCCGGCCGCGTCGGCGTCACGCCGATGGAGGCCCGCCGCTGCCTCGACCTGATGGCCGAGGCGCTGGGGAGCCAGGGTACCTCTCCTGACGAGGCGGTGATCGCCATCGCGGCGATGCACTGGGGCAAGGCGCGTGAGCGGCTCGCCACCATGCGTTCGCCGAGCTACGCCGAACTCGGGACCGACCAGCAGGCCGAGGCCGGCGGCGTCCAGGCGATCAACATCGGGGCGCTCCTCAAGGGCGGCGACATCGATGCGGTCCGCAAGACCGTGTCGGACGCGATCGTCGAGGACATCGCCCGCATCCTGCGCCTGCCGAAGGACGACATCAGCCGCGTGCGCCAGCTCTCGGAGATCGGCCTCGATTCGCTGATGGGCGTCGAACTCGGCGCCAGCCTGCAGGAGCGCTTCGCCCTCGACGCGCCGCCCGCGGGTCTGTCCTCGGGCATGACCGTCAACGAGCTGTCGGAGTCCTTAATTCAGGCGGTTTCCGCGCCCATGGACGAGGCGGCCGGCGTCGCGATGAGCCTCGTCTCGAAGCATGTCGGCGGTGAGATCGATGCGCAGATGATGGCGCCTCTCCGGGAACTCATCGAGCAGACGTCCAGCGAGATCAAAGAGACCAACTCATGACTGATACGGCACGGCCGGACGGCGGGCGCGCGGCGCTCGCCGGCTTCGTGACCAACCGGCTCGGGCGCGCCACGCCGCGCCCGGCCCCCGTCAAGGCGGCCTCGCCCACCGGCAAGTCGGCTGCGCAGAACTTCGAGAATCTGCCGGGCTACCGCGAGCTCAAGCTGCAGCGCCAGGCGGCCGAGTTGATCGGCCTGGGCAACCCTTTTTTCCGGGTCCACGACGCTAAGGCCGGGGCGACCACCCGGATCGACCAGAAGAGCTTCACCAACTTCTCGTCGTACGACTATCTCGGCCTGAACGGTCACCCGCGGGTGAGCAACGCGGCCCGGGAGGCGATCGAGGCCTACGGCACCTCCTCCTCGGCGAGCCGCGTCGTGGCGGGCGAGCGGCCCGGCCATATCAGCCTCGAACAGGCTTTGGCCAAGCACTACCACTCCGAGGGCTGTGTCGTGATGGTGAGCGGGCACGCCACCAACGTCACCACCATCGGCGCCCTGCTGGAAGCCGGCGACGTAATCTTCCACGACGCCCTGTCCCACAACAGCATCGTCACCGGCGCGCAACTTTCCGGAGCGCAGCGGCGGTCCTTCGCGCACAACGACCTCGACGCCCTGGAGACCCTGCTCCAGTCGACCCGCCACGAGCATCGGCGGGCGCTGATCGTCGTCGAGGGCCTCTACAGCATGGACGGCGACGCGCCGGATCTCGCCGGTCTCGTCGCCCTGAAGAAGCGCTACGACGCGTGGCTGATGGTCGACGAGGCGCACGGTCTGGGCGTCACCGGCCGCACCGGCGCCGGCCTGTTCGAGCATTGCGGTGTCGATCCCAAGGAGGTCGACATCTGGATGGGCACGCTCTCGAAGACCCTGTCCACCTGCGGCGGCTACATTTGCGGCCCGATCGCGCTGATCGAGTACCTGAAGCACTCGGCCGGCGGCTTCGTCTACAGCGTCGGCATGTCGCCGCCGCTTGCCGCGGCCGCGGAGGTGGCGCTGGCCGTGATGCATGCCGAGCCGGAGCGGGTCGAGCGCCTGCGCCAGAACGGCACCCTGTTCCTGGCGACCGCCAAGAAGCTCGGCCTCGATACCGGCTTCAGCCTCGGCCTCGCCGTTGTGCCGATCATCGTCGGCGACTCGCTCAAGGCCGTGACGCTCTCGGACCGTCTGTTCCGCCGCGGTATCAACGTGCAGCCGATCATCCATCCGGCGGTGCCGGAGCGGGCCTCGCGCCTGCGCTTCTTCCTCACCTCCGAGCACACTGCCGACCAGATCCGCGATACGGTGACCGCGGTGGCCGAGGAGCTGGCGGCGATCGACAAGGGCGGTTCCCTGATCGAGCAGCTGCTCGCGAAGCGGGTCTGAGCGCAGCTCGGACACTCCGCGCGTCGGAGCCATAGAACGAGACAGGGCGCGGATGTTATCCGCGCCCTGTCTTCGTTTCGGGTCACACCGCGCGACGCCACTGTGCACGTCACGCGGCGGGCCGGGAGCCGCCGCCGGCCCGGAAGCCGGCGGTTGGGTCAGTTCTTCGTGTAGGCGTAGGCGGTTGCCGCCGAGGCCACCGGCCCGGTGACGCCGTTGAAGGCGGTGAGCACCTTCTGGACCTCGGTGAACGGCGCGTTCGACACGTAGATCAGGTCGCGGTTGCGCATGCGGAACGCCTGGGACACGAACAAGCTGTTGGGGTCGCGCATGTCGATCCGGTAGACCACCGGCACAAGCGGCGTGCCGAGCAGCCGCGAGCCTGGGCTGAGGCGGCGAACCACGCTGGCCGGCTCGAATCGGAAGATGAACGTGCCGGACGGATCGGCGGCGAAGTCCGACAGGCCCCGCGCCTTGGCCAGCGCCTGTGCCAGGGTGATGCCGTCGGCCTGGAACGGCAGCTCGGTGCTGTTGCCCAGCGCGCCCACCGCGATGAACGTCTGCGGATCGCGCACCAGGGTGAGCACGTCGTTGGGCCGCAGGTAGATGTTCTCCTTGGGGTTGGACACCACCGTGGTCAGCGGCACTGTGGCGGTGAGCGGCCCGCGCGAGAGCCGCACGAAGGTCTCGTTGACCGGGGCGCGGT